>JAAYTW010000202.1 GCA_012517955.1 Candidatus Zixiibacteriota bacterium
AGAGATTTTACCAACGAACAATATCACATTTATAATATCAACAACGTTCGGGTCGGGGTCATCGGTCTTACATATCATCCGATGGCTGGGATGGCCAATCCAACCAGCTTATTGGGATTTAATTCCCTTGATCCAATCGAAACGGCCCAAAAGCTCATTGGGCAAATCGATTCACTTACGGACATAATTGTGCTTCTAACACATATCGGAATCGAAAACGACCGAGAATTGGCGAGGAGCATTAAGGGAGCGGATATTATTATCGGCGGCCACAGTCACACCAGATTGGATACCGCCGAAATCGTAAACGGTGTGCTTATCGTTCAAGCCGGTTCGTACGCGAGATATCTCGGCAGGTTGGATTTATCGGTTGCCCGAGATAGCGTTATCGCCCATAAGGATACTCTAATTGCGCTGACCGTGGGAAATTGGACACCTAATCCAAGATTACAGGCTATCGTTGACAGTCTGGCCGCCGAAATCGACGCCAGGTTCGCGGTACCTATCGGCACATTGAAAAACGACTGGAAAATCGGCAAGGGTCCTGAATCAAACGTAGGTTCGTGGTTAGCGGAGGCGATTCGAGCCAAAACCGGAGCCGATGTTGGGATAGTCAATTCCGGCGGTATCAGGCGCGATATTCCAGCGGGGCCGATTACATTAAAAGATATCTACGAAATGCTTCCCTTTGATAATTATGTGACATCCTTTACCTGCACCGGCGCTGAATTGTTGAAGATATTCGGCGGCGAAGTGGAAAATGAGACGGGCTCATCAAGCCACGGAGCACTGCAGATTTCGGGGGCCAAATACTCTTTTAGAATGAAAGACGGAAAAGCCGAAATTGTTGAAGTCTCGGTGGGGGGCCGTAAATTGGATCTCGCCAAAAACTACAAAGTCACGACAATTGATTATGTTATCCTAAATAAGGATAAATACTTACATTTCAATCCGCGTAATATCCAGAGCACCGAGACATTGATGTCGGACATGATTATTGAGGCGATTAAAAACGCCAAAATAATCGATTCGAAGCTTGAGGGAAATATCAGGCAAGTCGATTAGGATTCGATTAGTACACGGCATGATAAGAAAAGCCCTTTTGACGGGGAAAGCTAAATATATGGAGTGAATCATGATTGAAAGCATTAAAAATTCTCTCGCGGCCAATAATTGGCAGATTCCGTTCGCTAATGAATTCATGCTGATAATCCTGCTGATTACGGCTTTTATCTTCTTTTCAAATAACCCTCTGAAACATCCGCGTAAATACCAGATAAGGAATTTCATCAACTGGTTCCCGATGGGACTGACATACGCCTTTCTCTACATGGCCAGATACAACCTTACCGTGTCAAAGAACGCCCTGAGCGATTTAATGTCTAAGGAATCGTTTGGCATTATTTTCGGCGTGGGCGCCTGGATTTATGCCCTTTCCTTTTTAATCAATGGGCCGTTAGTCGACAAAATCGGCGGTAAAAGAGGGATGCTGATAGGCGCGGGTGGGGCGGCCTTAAGCAATATTTTCATGGGTATCCTGACATATCTCGTGGTGGCTCAGGGAGTATCCCTTAATATCACCCTCTGGTTTTCGATTTTCTACGGTTTGAACATGTATTTTCAAAGCTATGGAGCCGTGTCTATCGTAAAGGTAAACGCGCCCTGGTTTCACGTAAGAGAGCGCGGCGTATTCAGCGGCATATTCGGGACGCTTATCTCGTTAGGCCTTTATTTTTCGTATGACTGGGGGCAATCTATCGTTAACGCGACCAGCGTAAAAACAAGCGGCCACCTCGGCTTTTTCGAATCGCTGCTTCATAACATATTAAATGTAGGGGCATCGCCGGTAAACCTGACCTGGTTCGTGTTTTTTATTCCGGCCATGATTTTAATCTTTTTCGTGATATTGGAATATTTCATTTTGAAAGATAATCCCGGCGAGGCGGGATTCCCCAATTTCGATACCGAAGACGCCAGTTCCGGCGAGATGGACGTTAAATTTACCGCTTGGGAATTAATAAAGAAAATATTGACAAACCCAATAATTCTGACAATCGCGTTTATCGAATTTTGCTCAGGCGTGCTTCGCAACGGGATCATGCACTGGTATTTGATTTACACGAATGAAATAGCCAAAATGTTCGGGGCCGGCGGTTCAACTTTGTTTTTCAAAAACAACTGGGGATTCTTAAACGCGGTCGCCGGTATTTCCAGCGCTTATCTGGCAGGGTATATCTCGGATAAATTCTTCCAGTCTCGCCGGGGACCATCCGCGGCGTTCATGTACGGAGCAATGATTATTTTAATCATTATCATGGCCTTGGTTATATCCAGCGCGCCTTTGGCCTTAGGTATCACAGTGGTCAGCATCCTGCTGTGCGTAATCGGAGTCCATGGATTGCTTTCGGGAACGGCCACAATGGATTTCGGCGGCAGGAAAGGGGCCGCGACGGCGGTCGGTGTTATCGATGGTTTCGTTTATCTCGGGACCGGCGTGCAATCGATAAGCCTGGGTTACCTGGTTACAAAGAATTGGAGCTACTGGCCGTTGTTTTTGCTTCCATTTGCGATTTTGGGATTTGTGCTTTGCTTACGTATTTGGAAAGCCTTACCGCAATCGAAACGAAAAGCGCATTAACAATTGATAATCGCTCTTAGGGGCTGTTAACTATAGGCGACCAGCCGTCCGGCGGGCCGCCTTTTTATTTTCAAGATACCAGGCGCGATGTTATTGTATTTTTAAACTGAAAACCGCTGTTTTGGGCTCTTCTGTCAACCGGAGCGATTTAATCACCCCCAGTAAAACGTTGGCGGTGATTTTTTGGACAAACTCGTTTATATCGACCGGTTTCCCATTGATGGTCATCTCAAAATCGAATTTGGGTTCCGCAGTCATGTAATTCCTCCGTTGTATATTAAAATAATAACATTCGCTTTATTTAGGCCGCATCAACCCTATGATGAATTGACATAATTCGGGCCCTTGATTAGTTGTAAAATTCTTTATTCCAGGCCGGGTATCGCTATCGCCCCAGGACGCGATGACTGGGCCGATTATATCCGTTCGCATCGGTTGATTTCCTGCCACGTATATTTTGGGATATTTTGATTTGGAATCCCCCTCGACAAGGACAATATCGCATCCGGCAAAGATGTTCCAGAGCAGTTCCTGATTCAAGTAGTTTTGATCGCTGTATAGCGCAATCTGATTGGCGGAACGAATTAGCGTCACCGATGCTCCAGCCTGGCGGTGGCGATAGGTATCCTTGCCGGGCGTGTCGAATTCGATTTTGTGGGAGGTGGTTTTAATCGTGCCGACAATCAACCCCTCCGCGGAAAGCCCTTTAGCCAGATATTCAATCAGGGTGGTTTTGCCGCTTTTTTTATGGCCGGTTATACCGATTATGTATGGTTTTTGCATCACTGTATTTTAACGATTTGGTCGACGTAAAATCAATGTTTTTTACGTAAGCGTTCTTAAAAAGGCGCGGCTAGTTTGAGCATCCTGACCGCGCTTCAATGATTAGTGAGTATTGTCTTTGAACGTTTTTTGGATTTGCGATATCCGCTTCCAGCGCAGCTTTTCGATAGCACTTGCTTTCATCGCCTGTTTGGCTTCCAGGTAGCGTAACTCCTTTTTCAATTTTAAATAGCTTTGCAAACGTTCTTCTTTCAAACTGCCATTGCAAATGGCTGCTTTTACCGCGCATCCAGGTTCATCTTGATGGTTACAATCGCGGAAGCGACAATTTCTTGCGATGTCTTCTATATCATCAAAAGCCGCCGCCAACCCGCTTTCATCGCCCCAAACCTGAAGTTCTCTCATGCCCGGA
>JAAYTW010000203.1 GCA_012517955.1 Candidatus Zixiibacteriota bacterium
CCAAAAGCAAGGTGGAACTTTATAGTCGTCAATGGCTATCTAAAGGCAAACCCTTTAAATCTGATTTTTTAAGCAATACCTCGCGAATTTTATTAGGCGATAGGCCCGAATCATAGCCGTGCCGCCGAATTACAAGACATATCCATCCCTTTACTTATCCTTCGCCGATTTTTGAAAGAATCTAATTTTTCTATTTTAATTATCCTAATTATTTAAAAAATACAAGTGACAACTGCCACGGCATGTTATTATGACAGGTATAACGCCATAATGGCAATATGTATGCAATTATGACAGTGCCAATAATAGCGGCTGTTGTTTATGAGCGGTATATATTGCTATAAGGTTATGAATTATTGTAAGTTATATGTATTGGCACGGACATTGCTGTAACTTTGATCAGAAAACTTAAAAATGATAACGAGAAAAATGGAGGATAGAAGATGTTAACTTTCATGATTCAAAATCAGAAATTGCCAATCGATATTAAAGAGACCACCAAAGATTACCAGATAATTGTGGAAATTCCAGGATCGGCCAGAGACGATATTAAAATCTGGCAGGAAAATGGATTTCTTACGATTACCGCTGAGAAAAAATTGCCGGAGACCAAAAGGTTATGGGCTGAAAGGGTCAGCGGCCAATTTTCCTGGACATTTCAGCTGCCATCAGACGCGGAAGTAGGCAAGATTGAAGCGTCTTATCAAGATGGTGTCTTGAATGTCATTATCCCGAAATCCGAAAAAGCTCAACCAAAAACAATTGAAATAAGATAGGAGGTAAACAAAATGAGAAGCTTAGTCAGACAAAGGCCCCGTATCGCGAATTGGGGCTTAATGGATCTGCGCGACGAAATCGATAAAATGTTCAACGATTTCGGAATCGTCGGAGATTCCGGCGAAGGGTACTGGACGCCTTCTGTGGATATCAGTGAAGAACCGGATAAGCTGATCATGACAGTTGAACTCCCTGGCGTCGACAAAAAAGATGTTAAAATCAGCCTTCATGAAAACGTCCTGACAATTGAAGGTCAGAAAGTCCGCCAGACCGAAGAACAAAAAGACAAATACTATCGTTGTGAACGCAGCTATGGAAAATTCAGCCGGAGCTTCACGCTTCCGACCAAAGTCGTCGCCGATAAAATTGACGCCTCTTATAAAGATGGTGTCCTTACAGTAACCCTGCCCAAAGTTGAGGAGGCTCAACCTCGGCAGATTCAAATCAAGTAGCTCCTTAAAGCCCCGATTAGTTCGGGGCTGCCAAAACCGGCCTCCTGGTCAAGGGGGCCGGTTTTAGCATAAAAAGGAAAAAAGAAAGGACTTTGAGGAGGATTAATAAAATGCCAAAAGTAATTGGGATAGCTTTGGGAACAACTAATTCTTGCGTGGCGGTTATGGAAGGCGGCGATCCGACGGTTATAGCCAATTCGGAGGGTTCCCGCACCACCCCATCGGTGGTGGCGGTGACAAAGACCGGCGAACGTTTAGTGGGGCAATTGGCCAAACGCCAGGCGGTAACCAATCCGGAAAACACGGTGTTTTCGATAAAGCGGTTTATGGGAAGGCAGTTTTCGGAGGTCACTCAGGAAATTAAAAATTTCCCATACAAAGTAAAAGCGGGGCCAAACGGCGATTGTCGAGTTGAAATGAACGGCAAAGAATACTCACCGCCGGAAATATCAGCTATGATACTGCAAAAAATGAAACAAACCGCCGAGGATTACCTTGGCGAAAAGGTTACTCAGGCGGTGATTACGGTTCCGGCATATTTTAACGATTCTCAACGTAAGGCCACCAAGGATGCCGGCAAAATCGCCGGATTGGAAGTGCTTCGTATTATCAACGAACCAACCGCGGCAGCCTTGGCATATGGGCTCGACAAAAAGAAAAACGAAAAAATCGCCGTCTACGATTTGGGCGGCGGCACGTTTGATATCTCGATTCTTGAACTTGGCGATGGCGTATTCGAAGTGCGTTCCACCAACGGCGACACGCATCTGGGCGGCGATGATTTCGATAAACGAATTATCGATTGGCTCGTGGCTGAATTTAAAAAATCTGACGGCGTTGATTTGTCGCGCGACCCTATGGCCTTGCAGCGCCTTAAAGAAGCCGCCGAAAAGGCCAAGATGGAATTGTCGTCAACTTCAGAGACCCAAATTAATCTGCCGTTTATCACGGCCGATGCCAGCGGGCCTAAACATCTTAACATGACTTTGTCGCGCGCAAAGCTCGAACAACTCGTTGATGACCTGATTGCGCGGACGATTGAACCCTGCCGCAAGGCTCTGGAAGACGCCAAGCTCGACAAGTCGCAAATCGATGAAGTTATCATGGTCGGCGGCATGACCAGGATGCCGAAAGTAATCGAAACGGTGCGTCAATTTTTCGGTAAAGAACCGCATCGAGGCGTAAATCCGGATGAAGTCGTGGCTGTCGGTGCCGCCATTCAAGGCGGCGTTCTGGCCGGCGATGTAAAAGATGTTTTGCTGTTGGATGTTACCCCGCTGTCTTTGGGAATCGAAACGCTGGGCGGCGTGTTCACCAAACTAATCGAACGTAACACGACTATTCCAACGAAGAAATCGGAAATATTCTCGACCGCCGCCGATAATCAAACGACGGTGGAAATCCATGTTCTTCAAGGAGAACGCCAGATGGCTATCGACAATAAAACCATCGGCCGTTTCCATCTCGATGGGATACCGCCGGCTCCGCGAGGATTGCCGCAAATCGAGGTTACTTTCGATATCGACGCCAATGGTATTCTTAATGTGTCGGCCCAGGATAAAGCCACCGGTCGTCAACAATCGATACGGATACAGGCGTCGTCGGGCTTGACCGAGCAGGAGATTCAGAAAATGATAAAAGACGCCCAGGCGCACGAATCGGAAGATAAAGCCAGACGCGAGAAAATCGACTCCATTAATGCGGCCGATTCGCTGGCTTATCAAACCGAAAAGAATCTCCGCGAATGGGGCGATAAGCTCGATGCCGACCAAAAAGCCAAAGCCCAGGCCGCTGTCGACCGGCTTAAAGATGCCGCCAAGCGCGAGGATTTGAACGAAATCAAATCGGCAACCGACGCATTGAATAGTATAATGCACGAAATTGCGGCCAAGTTGTACGCTCAAACTCCGCCTCCGGGCGGCCAGCCTGGAAATGGCGGCAATGGCAGCACCGGCTCCGGCCAGCAGTCTGAGCCCAATTCGGGCCAGGGCAAGAAGCCGGCGGGCGATGCC
>JAAYTW010000204.1 GCA_012517955.1 Candidatus Zixiibacteriota bacterium
GCTTTTTAATTCTTGACAGGGCCGCCAGGGCACCGATTCGTTCCATGGATTATGGCGTTGATGGTATTCTATGCGTGGTGGCCGATATAATAACCTGTCCCGAATATTTAAAACCGATTATAGACAGATTGTTCGGAGATATAGCCGTTTTCGAATCGGGTAAAATTCCCGCGGATTACTTCGGCGAAGCAGTTGACCTGGAAGGAAACTACCGATCGCGCGCTGGCTTGATGGAAGGCGGCAATTTCGGCGTCAGTCTTGTCGGGCGTAAAGATGAGCTTGCGCTGTTGCTGAATAAAAAGGCGGAAATCGACAATAGACTGGCGGACTTTTCGAGCGAATTGAATCAGAAGGAAGCGGAATTGATTGCCTTAAGCAATCAGGCGGCCGAACTCGCGGAAAAGAAAAGGAAGATGCATTCCGAACGCGAAAAAATGGTCGCCGAGTTAAGCCATATCGAATTCGAATTTCACGATAGTCAAAGCAAACTCGACCAATTATCGATAGATAATGAAGAATCGCAGAAACGGCGGGAGGAGCTTAATTCGTTAATCGCGGAATTAGATACAAAAATATCAGCGGCGATTGTTGAATTGGAGAACAGACGCGGCGCTTTTGATATCGCCTCCAAAGACCACGAAATCATTGTCGAGGAACACGAAGCAAAAGCAGCCGAACTCAATAGATTAAGGCTGCGATTCGTCGAAATCACCGGTCTGGCGCATAAACTCCAGGAAGACACTCGACGATTCGCCGACTTGATGAGCGAAGCCGAACAAATGATTAATAATAAAACCGCGATGATTGATTCCGAAAAGTCAAAATGGTCCGACTACGAAACGGAGCTTGAAAGCCTTAAGGCCGAGTTGGGCGAATTGTTCGGCGCCAAGGAAACGATAGACACCGAAAAAAAATCGTTGTTTGTTCAACGAAGCGAGCTGAGTGCCGCTTTGAATGAACGAGAACAAGATATCAAGAAAGCCCGTTCGTCTTTAAACGAAATCAACGAAAAAATCCACCAGATCGAACTGGGTTTGACTGAAACGAAAGGGCAGATAAAAAACCTGCTCGATAATGTTTTCAATGAAACCAGTATCCATATAGCGCCCGCTCGACCCGAAAATTACGATGAAACCAAAACGATTGAGGATATTCAACGTCTGAAACGGGTTATCGACAAAATCGGGCCGGTGAATATGCTGGCCGACGAGGAATATCAAGCCGAAAAGGATCGCTTGGAGTTTCTGGATGCCCAGATGAAGGATTTGGTTGAAGCGAAAAATTCGTTAAAAGACGCTATCGCCAAAATAAACGCCACCGCCGAAGAAAAATTTATGACCCCCCTGAATAGCGTCAAGGCCAATTTTCAGGAGGTATTCCAGACTTTATTCGAAGGCGGGATTGCGGAAATCAAGCTTACGGACCCATCCAACGTACTCGAATCGCCGATAGAAATTATCGCTCATCCGGGCAAAAAGAAAAACGTCTCTTTGAGCCAGCTATCCGGCGGCGAAAGGGCGCTGGTGGCCATATCGCTTTTGTTTTCTATCTATATGGTGAAACCGAGTCCTTTCTGTATCCTCGATGAAATCGACGCCCCCCTCGATGACGCGAATGTGACCCGTTTCTTGAAGCTGCTCGGCAAGTTCGCGGAATCGACCCAGTTTATCGTTATCACCCACAACAAGAAAACGATGGAGGCGGCCGATATCCTTTATGGCGTGACTATGAACAAACCGGGGGTTTCATCGATTGTTTCGGTTAAATTCAACGGCAACGAGAAGGCGGCCGCCGGTGTTAAGTAGGTTTATAAAAGGTCTTTCGAAAACTCGCGATAATATTCTCGGTAAATTCGGCGGATTACTCGGAAAAAAATTGATGATGATTTATTAGAATCGCTGGAAGAAAGCTTGATTGCCGCCGATGTCGGACCGGGCCCGGCCTCCCAAATCGTCGCGGCTATTCGAAAAAACGCCGACGGCGACCTCACGGAAATTTTGCGGATGGAAATATTCAATAGAGTTAACATACCAAGACCGTCATTGGAGAACAGCCAAACCAGACCTCACGTAATCATGTTTGTGGGAGTTAACGGGTCGGGCAAAACGACATCAATAGGAAAGCTTTCCTATAATTTGACCGCCAAGGGGAAACGCGTGGTGCTGGCGGCCGCCGATACTTTCAGAGCCGCGGCGGCGGAACAATTGACGCTTTGGGCCGAAAAGTCGGGTGCCCAAATTATTAAAGCGCAAGAAGGAGCTGATCCCGGTGCCGTTACTTTTGATGCCATAAAGGCGGGAATGGCGCGTCAGGCGGATTTTGTAATGATTGATACGGCCGGACGATTACAGACCAGGGTTAATTTGATGGAAGAGCTGAAAAAGATAAAACGAGTAGCCGACAAAGCTATGCCAGGGGCCCCTCACGATATCTGGTTGGTGCTCGACGCTTCAAGCGGTCAGAACAGCTTTTCTCAGGTGGAATTGTTTAATCAAGCGGTCGGCCTAACCGGACTTGTTCTGGCTAAGCTCGATGGAACATCCAAAGGCGGCGCCGTAGTGGCCATTTCGGATAAATATAAATTACCTGTGCAATTTGTAGGGTTGGGGGAACAGCCGGAAGATTTGGAAAAGTTCGATCCGGCTCAATTCGCGCAGGCTTTGGTAAGCCAATGACCAAGTTGACCGTAAAAAGCTCCGCCAGAACGCAAGTATTGGATATCACGGGGCAGATTGAAAAATGTATCCCTTCAGGTTTTTCGGGAATAGCTGTGGTCTTTGTGCCCCATACGACGGCGGCGATTACGATTAATGAAGGAGCCGATCCATCCGTGAAAAACGATATGCTGAATCATTTGGAGAAACTTGTACCGAAATCTGGTGGTTATAAGCATATAGAAGGGAATTCTGACGCTCACATAAAGAGCGCGTTGGTTGGAAATTCGACGACCATTATTGTTGATAAAGGGCATTTAGTGTTGGGAACGTGGCAGGCCGTTTATTTTTGTGAATTCGATGGCCCGCGCGAAAGAAATATTTATGTAGAGTTGTTGAAAAATGAATAAAGTTAAACTTACGGTCATAGGCAAACTTCATAATAACTTCGCCAAGGAGTATGCCGCTCATTACGAAAAACTTATCGGCTCTCATTGTGAGCTTGAAATTAAGTACTTGAAGTCGGAGAAAATAATCGAAGGGAAAAATGAGGCGGAAGTTCTTCGCAAAGAAGGGGAAAGGATTATCGATGAAGTCGAGCCAAACGATTTTTTAGTTATACTTGACCGATCCGGCAATCCCCTATCGTCTAAAGACTTCGCCAAATTTATCGGAGACTATTGTTCACGCAGCGATGTTAAACTTCATTTTGTAATAGGCGGCGCCCTGGGGATTTCCGAAAAAATCCTCAAATTCGCCGATATGCGTTTATCGCTATCCCAGATGACATTCGCGCATCAACTGACACTGGTGGTGTTTTTAGAACAATTCTATAGGGCGATTACAATAATCAAAGGATTGCCATATCATAAATAGATTTTCGAAATAGGCCGGAATTTCGATCTGGCTAAGATTTTATAAGATATAATAGACTTCTATTTCGCTTAAAAACCTTGACTTATATATTGGGAAATGTATATTAAAACTGTCTTCGGGGCAAGGTGAAAATCCCTGACCGGCGGTGACAGCCCGCGAGTCCTCAAGGACAGATCCCGCGCAATTCGGGAGCCGACGGTAAAGTCCGGATGAGAGAAGACGATTTTTATCTTTTGTTTGTTCCCCGAGACTATGATTTATGAGATATTTGAATCAAGATGAACGCTTTATGGCGCAGGCGATTAAATTGGCCCTCAAAGCCGAAGGTAAAACTTCGCCCAATCCTATGGTCGGTTGTGTAATCGTAAAAAACGGCCATATAGTCGGCGAAGGGTACCATCATAAAGCCGGGGAACCGCACGCGGAAATTTTAGCCTTAGAAGAAGCCGGCGAAAAAGCTAACGGAGCCACTCTTTATGTTACATTGGAGCCCTGCTGCATTTTTGGTAGAACCCCACCATGTACTCAAGCGATTATCAACAATAAGATTAGGCGGGTGGTCGTCGGCGTTATTGACCCTAATCCAAAGATTAACGGGCGCGGATTGGCGGTTTTAAAAAACGCGGGCATTTCCATTTCGAGCGGCATAATGAAAAACGAATGCGCCGATTTGATTAAGCCATACGCCAAGTATATTACTACGGGGATGCCGTTCGTTACCATTAAGTACGCCCAGAGTCTGGACGGCCGTTTGGCAACCAAGACCGGTTCGTCACAATGGATTTCATCGGCCGCAACCCTTAAATATTCTCACCAACTCAGAGCCCAATCCGATGCCGTTTTAATTGGTGCGGCAACGGCTAACCATGATAACCCCCGATTGACGGTTCGATTGGTGAAAGGAAACAACCCCTTACGTGTGGTATTAACCAAAACCGGTAAACTAAAGAAAAACCTTCATCTGTTGAACGATAAGAAAGCGCGAACGGTCATTATCACATCAAGCCCCGCCAAATTTCCGAAAAACTGCGAGATAATTCGTCTTTCAGCGAAAGAAAATTCAATAGATATCAAGGCGGTATTGGTCGAATTGGGCAAAATGGGCGTGGTTAATTTGCTTGTGGAAGGCGGGGCCGCAACTATCACCGGCTTTTTGAAATCGAAGCTTGCCGATAGGATAATCGTCGTCGTGGCCCCCATCATTATCGGCGATGGTATCAACGCAATTGGTAATTTAAATGTAAAGACTATCAACCAATCGCTGAAATTAATTAAAGTCGATTCAAAGAGGATTGGCGACGATTGCCTGATTATCGGAGATTTAAAATAGTTGTTCACCGGATTGATTAAAGAACTCGGGCGGATTGAAGCCTTATCGCCGGCAGATGACGGGCTTGTCATAAAACTGAAGGCGCCGATTTTGAGGAAAAATCTTGAGCGCGGAGCAAGCGTCAATATCAACGGCGCCTGCCAGACGGTCATTAATTTAAACAAAGACGGTTTTGAGGTTTATGCCTCTGCCGAAACTCTGACCCGAACCAATTTCAAACATTTATCTTTTGGTGAATTCGTCAATCTTGAACTTCCGCTGACCCTTAATGAATTTATAGGGGGCCATCTGATTTTGGGGCATATCGATTGTGTGGGAAGGATAAAATCATTTAAAAGAGATTCCCAACCGTCGATTTTACGAGTGGAATATGACCCCAAATATGAGTTGTTGCTGGTCGAAAAAGGTTCAATTGCTGTCGAGGGAATCAGCTTGACTTGTTTCGATATTTCAAGAACATCCTTTTCGGCGGCGATAATACCGGAAACGATTAAATCCACCAATTTGCAATTCCGGAAACCGTTAGATTATGTTAATATCGAATTTGATATACTGGCCAAATATATTAATAAAAATAAAGGTGGGGCGCCGGTTTCTTTAACTTTTGAATACATGAATCAACATGGTTTTGAGGTTAGTCATGACTGATTTTAACGAAATCGCGGAAGCAATCGAGGATATTAAGCAGGGTAAAATCATTATCGTTTGTGATGACGAAGACCGAGAAAACGAAGGCGATATGATTATGGCCGCCGAAAGAGTTACTCCCGAGGCGGTTAATTTTATAAGCAAACACGCTCGCGGTTTGCTTTGCGTGGCGCTAACGAATGACCGTCTTGCCGAATTGCAGCTCGATCAGATGGTTACCGTGAACACCGCCAAAATGGGAACCCGATTCACCGTTTCCGTCGACTATTTGATAGGCACGACTACCGGAATTTCCGCTTTCGATAGAGCCGCCACCATCAAAGCTCTGGCTGACCCCAATACCCGTCCACAGGATTTAGGCCGTCCCGGCCATATATTCCCTATACAAGCTCGTGATGGCGGGGTGTTGGCTCGCGCTGGCCATACTGAAGCCGCCGTCGATATTTGCCGCCTTGCCGGATTGAAACCCTACGGCGTGCTCTGTGAAGTTCTCGATGAAGACGGCAGCATGGCCCGCCTTCCTCGGTTACTTGAGCTGGCCCAGCGATATAACATGAAAGTCATTACGGTGAAAGATTTAATCGCTTATCGCCGCCATCACGAAGTTTTAGTCAAACGAGTTACCACCGTGGATTTCCCTACGAAATTTGGCTCGTTTAAGCTTCACCTATACGAAAGCAATATCGATGACCATCATCATCTGGCAATCGAGAAAGGGGATGTCGCCGGCAAGGAAAATGTCTTGGTGCGCGTGCATTCTTCATGTTTGACCGGCGATGTCTTCGGCTCCTGCCGTTGTGATTGCGGCGAACAATTGGCCGCATCGTTGAAAATGATAGAAAAAGCCGGTTTGGGCGTTGTTTTATATATGCGGCAAGAGGGGCGAGGTATCGGATTGGCGAACAAGATTCGTGCTTATAAGCTGCAGGAACAGGGAAAGGATACGGTTGAAGCCAATATCGAGCTTGGGTTCCCGGCCGATTTGCGCGATTATGGTATCGGAGCGCAAATCCTTGCGGATTTGGGATTGACCACTATTAAACTTATAACCAACAACCCCAGAAAAGTCGTCGGTATTCAAGGATATGGTCTTAAAGTGGTAGATCGTATTCCTATGAAAATAGCCCCTAACAGGCATAATGCCCGATATCTGGAAACAAAGCGCGATAAGCTTGGCCATTTATTAGATATAACCCCCACACTAGGTTCATGTAAAGAAGGGAATTAATATGGAAATTTCGGGAAATCTAAATGCTGCGGGTCTTAAATTCGCTGTCGTAGTGGCCCGCTTCAATGAATTCTTCTCAAGCAAACTGCTTGAGGGGGCTCTCGATTGCCTGAAAAGGCACGGCGCAAATGACAATGATATTGCCGTTGTTCGCGTTCCGGGTTCTTTTGAAATTCCTTACGCGGCCTCCCGGCTGGCGAAAAGCAAAAAGTACAATGCTATAATCTGTATTGGCGTAGTATTGCGCGGAAATACGCCCCATTACGAACACGTGGCCGCTGAAGTTACCAAAGGGATTGCGCGGCTAGGATTGGAATTTGACATACCGGTGGTCTATGGTATTGTAACTGCCGATTCGCTTGAGCAAGCCATAGAGCGCTCCGGTTCGAAATCAGGCAATCGCGGTTTTAACGCGGCGATGACGGCAATCGAGATGGCTAATCTTTATAAGGTTATTTAATCATGGGGCAAAGGCATCAGGCGCGCTGCGTTGTTCTGGAGGTTCTCTATTCCATTGATATAGGGGGGATAGAAAACCTGGAAGGCAATTTACAATTCTGCGCCTCTTTGCACAAGCTGAACGATGATGGTTTGGCTTTCAGCCGTCGTCTTTTAAAGGCAGTGCTCGATAATTCGGAAGAAATCGATATTACCCTAAAAGGGCTTATCAAGAATTGGAATATCGAACGCCTGGCTGTCGTTGATAAAAACGTCTTAAGGTTAGGTCTTGGCGAAATCAAGTATCTGCCGGAAACCCCCATTAAGGTCGCGATTGATGAAGCTATAGAGCTGGCCAAAAAATATGGCTCGGCTGATTCCGGGCGCTTTGTTAACGGTATCCTTGATGCCGCCGGGGCGCGGTCCGGGGAAGTAAATGATTGACATATTTATTAATTATGTTAAATTAAATCAGCCGGCTGAATATCAAAGCGGGCTTATTTTTTGAGTATGAAAAATAGAATAAAAGAAGAAATAGACGCTTTTGATGATAGCGCGGCCTACGATGAGCTGATGGCAAGGCCCTATACTCGCGAGCTAAAAAAACATATCGAAAACTACCTGTCGACAGTTAAAC
>JAAYTW010000205.1 GCA_012517955.1 Candidatus Zixiibacteriota bacterium
ATGATTATGATTTTGAAAGAGAAATAGATTTTTATCTTGTTCAAAATAATAATAATTATAAATGTGAAGTAAAGTTAATGGGAAAAGGTAATCCTGAAAGTGCTGATGTCGTCATAGCGCGCGGAAGCTAAGTATTTATCGCTGATAAATTATCGGATACAAATAAAAATCAGCTTGATAGCCTCGGCGTTGAGTGGTTAGAATTTCGAAGTGCTGATGGATATAAAAAATTCAAAAATATCTTAAAGAAATTAGGAATTCCTTTCACTAAAGATGGCCAATTTAATGACAATTCTTTAAATGATATTTTAATGGATATTTTTGGAAACTAAATATTATGTCCCATCTCAATGAACAACAAATAGACGCTATAGCCAGGCAAATTGCCGAACATTTGGGATTGGCCAAGGCGATGCCTGTCGCCGATAAAAAGCTGGCCTTGATGAATGAGGGGATTTTCCCCGATATCGATTCGGCGGTTAAAGCGGCAACGATAGCTCAGCGCGATTTGTGTCTAATGCCCTTATCCAAGCGCGACGAGATAATCGCGGCTATCCGCAAATCGATGCTGGAAAACGCTCGCAAACTGGCGGAGATGGCTTGCGCCGAAACCGGATTAGGCCGCATTGAAGATAAAATCGCCAAAAACAAACTTGTGGCCGAAAAAACTCCCGGTACCGAAGACCTGTATCCCTCAGCGCGTTCAGGCGATCGCGGCTTATCGTTGTTTGAACCGGCGCCTTTTGGGGTAATCGGCGCGATAACGCCGGTGACCAATCCAACATCGACGATTATCTGCAACACAATCGGAATGCTGGCCGCGGGCAACAGCGTCGTGTTTAATGTTCATCCAAGCGCGAAAAACGTTTCCATATTCAATGTTAACCTGATAAATAAGGCAATCCTTTCGGTCGGCGGCCCACCCAATTTGGTAACGACCGTAGTCGAGCCGACTATCGAAAGCGCCCAGCAACTTATGAAGCATCCGGGAATAAGGCTGTTGGTAATTACAGGCGGCGAAGCGGTGGTTCATATAGCGATGCACAGCGGCAAGCGGGCTATTTGCGCCGGGCCAGGGAATCCACCGGCGGTGGTCGATGAAACCGCTGATATCGCAAAGGCCGGAAGAGACATTGTCAATGGTGCCTCATTCGATAACAATATCATTTGTGTCGATGAAAAAACCACTTTTGTGGTTGAATCGGTCGCCATAGATTTGCTTCGCGCCATGGGGGATGCCGGGGCGCTGGTGCTGAACACCTCACAGGCTATGCAGATGGAACGCTTGATATTCGAGCGAATCCAAGGGCCGGGCGCTCCCGGTGTCGTAAACAAGAATTTGATAGGCAAAAACGCCTCATACATACTTTCGAAAATCGGCGTCAATGTCGACGACCGAATCAGATTGGCTGTTATGGAAGTTCCTAAGGACCATCCGCTTGTTTTAACCGAACAAATGATGCCGGTGATGCCGGTAGTGAAAGTCAAGTCGGCCGATGAAGGAATCGACCTGGCCAAATGGAGCGAACGGGGATTTCGACATACGGCCTCGATGCATTCGCGCAATATTTCCAATCTATCGCGGATGGCGCGCGAAATCGATTGTTCGATTTTTGTGAAAAACGGCCCCAACTATTCCGGGCTTGGTTACGGCGGCGAAGGATATACATCGTTTTCGATAGCCTCCCCTACCGGCGAAGGGCTGACCAGGCCTCGCAGTTTTTCGCGGGAACGCCGTTGCGTGTTGGTGGATCATTTCCGTATTGTCTAACATAAGGTACCAAATTGACTAAGGTTAAAAAGAGTTTTCCAGCAATCGCCTTGATAGAATTTAACAGTATCGCCGCCGGTGTTAATTCCGGTGATGCCATGGTAAAAAAAGCGCCGCTGGATTTGGTGAAAACCGGCACGATTCATTGTGGTAAATATCTGGTTCTAATCGGGGGCCAGGTAGCGCCCGTTGAAGAATCTTATGCCGAAGGGATTAAGGTCGGGAGGGAATATTTAGTTGATGATGTAATCCTGCCTGATATCCATCCAGCAGTCCTTAATGCGCTTTTGGGCGATAAAATCGCGAATAAATTTGAATCGCTTGGTGTGATTGAGACCTCTACTGTGGCCGCCAATATCAATGCCGCCGATGCCGCCATTAAGGGCGCTGTTGTTGATATTCTGGAAATCCGCCTGGCCGATGGAATCGGTGGACACGGCCTGACTTTTTTTGGGGGGAAAGTCGAAGATGTCGAGGCCGCTATCGATATCGGCACCTCGCGAATTAAGGAAAAAGAAAAGCTGATTAACAAGATTATAATACCGCGAATCGATCCATTGATAGGAAAACAAATCGATAA
>JAAYTW010000206.1 GCA_012517955.1 Candidatus Zixiibacteriota bacterium
GCGCGATTGCCGGAGATGCAAATGGAGATAATGTTTTGGGTAACGGCGATGTCACCTTTTTGTCTTGCTGCTTTAAGGGTTTGGGCACGCCCCCGCCTGATTCCTGTATGTGTACGGAAGGAACATCATTTCTTTATCACGCCGGGGATGCAAATGGAAACTGCGAATTTCGCGGTTCGGATTTAACCTATTTGGTGGCATATTTTAAGGGGCAGGCTCCCGCCCCTCATTTTTGTACAACTTGTCCGTTACCGAATCCTTTCAGATTTAATATTATTCCAACTGTTAAAAATATTTCTTTAACAAAGTAGGAAAAGGAATTGGCCGGGAGCCTGATAGCTCCCGGCCGGAATTTTTCGGGTTTATTGATTAGGATTGACAGATGGATAAAATTAATTATCTTTAAAATAAGGTTTAGTCGAATTATGGAGGCTAGTTTGAAAGCGTTAATGCTGATTTTAATTGTCTTAATAAGCTCGTCTTTCGCCTTTGCCACCGACATTTCCGGAAATATCTCCGGCGTTTGGGACCCAGCGGCTAATCCTTATAATGTTACCGGCGATTTAAGGGTGCCATCAGGCGATACTCTGTTTATTGAACCCGGTTGTTTTATCAATTTTATGGGGCATTACAAATTCAATATCGATAGCCTTGCGTTATTACGGGCAATAGGAACGGAACAGGACTCTATAATATTTACAGCGGAGAATGCTGACAGCGGTTGGTTTGGCTTAAGGTTTAATTATAGCGACACCAATTGCCTATTGTCATACTGCCTGATTAAACATGGCCAGGCGGCCGACCATTTGCAGGAACCGGATAACCATGGGGGCGGAGTATATTGTTATGGCGCGCGATTAACAATTACCCATTGTAATATATCCCAAAACAGGGCTTGGGAAGGTTGTGGCGGCGGGATATATGGTAATGCTTCAAGATTAATAATTACCAATAATATTATAGCGAACAATTTTTGCGGTAAGGGTGGGGCTGGTATACGATTGGAAAACTCCGAAGCCTTTATCGATAGTAATTTTATTGAGCATGATACCACATATTATCTCCTTGGCGGCGAATGGGGGGGCGGTCTTAGTTTTATACATTCTATCGCTACTTTGTCGAACAGTATAATACGAAATAATTTAGTGGTTTTATCGGCGGGGGGATACTAATAAGCGATCTTTCGCAAATTAGACTTTTACATAATGACATATCATATAATCGATCTTGGGATTCAGGAACCGGAATATATATTACGCTGAACTCATCCGTATATTTAAATAATTGCTTTATAAATTCTAACTTAATGGATGGCGGGCCTAGTACGGCCTATGTTAATATAACCTCTTTAAATTCACACGTTTCTGTTAAAAACAGCACTTTTTATAATGGCTATGTCAGTTTCGCGGTATCATCTCCAACTTATTGTGGCTATGATACGATAATAAATTCCATTATTTGGGGCGGCGATAGCCTTCAATTAGAAACCTACAATGATACACTTACCGTACTATACAGTGACATCCAGGGTGGCTGGCCGGGAGTCGGAAATATCGATGTTGATCCGCTATTTGTTTATCCGGATACGGGTAATTTTCAGATAGGCTGGGCTAACTGGCCGACCATCGATTCCACTAAATCTCCCTGCATAGATACCGGCGACCCGAACAGCCCGCTTGACCCGGACAGCACCCGCGCCGATATGGGGGCGCTTTTCTTCAACCAACGGCCGGTCGATATTAAAGATATTCAAATTAATCCTGTCCAATATTCGTTGTTGGAAAACTACCCCAATCCCTTCAACTCCTCGACCACGATCCGCTATACTATCCCTACAGCCAGTCCGGTAACGCTCGATATCTATGATATCCTTGGCCGCAAGGTGCAGACCCTGCTTGATATCAGCCAGCCCGCCGGGGAATACCGGGTAATCTGGAACGCTAATAAGGTCGGTTCGGGAGTATATTTTTATCGATTAACAACTGACAGTAATAGTATTTCCAGGCCGATGATATTGCTTAAGTAAAGTATCATTTCGCCAATCTTTCTGTTGTCATTACATTTTATTGCGATTATATTATTTCAGTTTTGACAGACGGCCTAATAAGGCGGTTGAGTTTAATTTCGATTTAGAATGGGATTTCGATTATGAAATCGCCGTTAAGCTGGGAAGAATATTTCATGACGCTGGCGATTGTGGCCTCGCTCAAATCGAAAGACCAGAGCACCCAGGTCGGCGCGGTCATTGTCGATAACCATACGCGCAAAGTTA
>JAAYTW010000207.1 GCA_012517955.1 Candidatus Zixiibacteriota bacterium
ATCCTGTGGTATCTTGATTATTTATTAAAAGAATATTCGAAACGGGCGCCCAAATCAAGCGTTCTGGAAGTGTTCTTGCCAAAGGCATTGTACAACCCTTGGACTTTGAGCCCCAGGTTCGGCATCAGCTGATACTGTACCGATGGGCCTACTTTAAACCAGTTGTCTTTGGTATCAGTGCCGCTGACATCATTGAACTTATCCTCCTGCATACCCCAGCCCGATTCGATTTCCGCGCCGACCATAAAATTGGGCTGGAAACTATAACATAGCGACCAATTGGCCCAGAGTTCGTTGCCCGGTTTAAATTCGGTGTCGCTGTTCTTCATGCGGATATTATAGAACACCGATGTCTGCATCTGATAAGGATACTTGTCCCAGCAATAGGCCAAGCCAGGGCGAAGGTTCATCTGACCGGTGCCAAGCCCTTTTTCATCGTTGCCGGTGGGCATATCGGCCCAGAACCAAACCGATAAATTGTGGCCCTTGCCATGATTGTCCCATATCCAGTAAGCCGCTGAAAATTGCATATCCCCAATACCCGACTGAGTTTCACTTCCGCCCAAATCCAGCGATTGATACGGCAGTACCGCTGACACATTCCAGCGATGGTTATTCACTACGCCGCTATAGGCGGGACGAACCGCAAAACCAAAGCCCGTCCAATTTTCGGCCAAATCCTGGCTGTTACCATCAGCATCATAAAATTTCGATGCTGTAAAATAACCCGGATATCCCATAATGTAGAAACCCGGCGCATGCGGCATGCATTCGAAATCGGAAAACTGAGCGAATGCGGTGGCGAAAACTAATAAGGTTGCTGCTGCAATTGTTAAGATATTTTTCATTTTTTCCTCCTTTTAACACTATATTTATCCATCACGTAAGCATTCCAATTGGTCAGATTGGGTTACCACCTCCTTGTTTGAATGATTGGTCAATCGATTTGGTCATAGCTTACTTCATAATAATTATCGAACATTTGTAAAAAATACTTAGCACAATCGGTGCAAAATTCGGTTTATATATTATGTATCAAGAAGTTACGAGACATTAGAGGAAGGGAAAATTTTATGATTTATATCGATTTTAACTCAATCTAACCCAAAATAAGAATATCGCCGTTAATATAGATGACAGATTTCAATTGATTTGAGAACTGACGCGATATTAATTTCCGCGGAGGAAAAAGTTGTTTCAAATCATAAGTTGGAGCGATGAAATACAATAAAATTACTCCTGAAATTTTAAGAACTTTTCAGCAGATTGTCGGCGCTCAATATGTGTTGACAGATAAATATGACCTTGAGCCATATTCTCACGATGAGACAGAGGATTTGGAATATTATCCGGAAGTCGCGATTAAACCTAATTCAACCGACCAGATTTCCCAAATAATGAAAATCTGCAACGATAACATGATTCCCGTTACTCCGCGCGGCGCCGGAACCGGTTTGTCGGGCGGAGCTCTCCCGATTTGGGGCGGTGTCAGTTTATCGCTGGAGCGGATGAATCGAATTCTTGAAATCGATGTCGACAATATGATGGTCACGGTCGAGGCCGGCGTTATCAATAAAGTGATGCAGGATGAACTGGAAAAGGTAGGTTTGTTTTATCCTGTCGACCCGGCATCCAAAGAATCGTGTTTGATAGGAGGAAACGTTTCCGAAAATTCCGGAGGGCCGCGGGCGCTCAAATACGGCGTTACCAAAGATTACGTGTACGGTCTGACAATTGTGCTTGCCGACGGCCGGATACTCAAACTCGGCGGAAAGACACTTAAAAATGTCACCGGCTACAACCTCACCCAGTTGATTGTCGGTAGTGAAGGCACTCTGGCTATTGTAACCGAAATTATCCTTAAAATAATTCCCAAACCCCGCTATCGTCAGACTATGCTGGCGCCGTTCGATTCGTTGGATAAAGCCGCCAAAGCCCTGACGCGGATATTCACCAACAAGATTATCCCCTCGGCGGCGGAATTTATAGAAAAGGCCGCTATCAAAGCGGCCGAAACCAAACTTGAAAAGAAATTCCCTTATTCGGATTCGGAAGCGTTGCTGTTAATAGAGCTTGACGGCAACTATCCTCAGCTTTTAGAGGAACAGGCCGAGCGTATCGGTGAAATCTGCCTTGAAGGAGGCGCGATTGATGTTTATATCGCCGAAAACGAAGAAAAGCAGGCTGGACTGTGGGATATGCGACGAAAAATCGGCGAGGCCGTGAAGTCAATCGCCCCTTATAAAGAAGAGGATACCGTTGTTCCGCGCGGGCAGCTTCCGGCCCTGGTGCAGAAAATCAAAGAAATCAGCGCGAAATATAATATCACCACGATTAGCTACGGCCACGCCGGAGACGGCAATATTCATTGCAATATCATAAAAACTGATATTACTGAAGAACGCTGGGAAAAAGAATTGCCGTTAGTAATCGCTGAGCTTTTTACCGAAGTTGTCAAACTGGGAGGTACGATTTCCGGCGAACATGGAATCGGGCTTGTGCAGAAAAAGTATCTGCATCTGGCCCTTTCGGAGACCGAAATCGAATTGATGCGTCAAATAAAGGCGATATTCGATCCTAATTGCATTTTAAATCCGGGAAAATTATTACCGGATTAATCGTATCATATCAAGGGGCGATGGCCATCTATTCATGAATCTGTCACCTGAACAAAAACTCGCGGTTGAATATACATCGGGGCCACAAATCATTTTAGCCGGCCCCGGCTCAGGCAAAACGTTGGTTATAGTTGAGAAAGCCGCCTATCTGGCGGAACATCTGGGGCTGAAACCGGAACAGTCGCTTATTCTGACTTACAACTCAATGACCGCGGAAGAACTCAACGCGCGCCTTCGCAAACGCGAACAATCAGTACCTTTGCCGGAGGCCCGAACATTTCATTCGTACGGGCAGAAAATAGTCCAAAGATATTTCCATTGCCTGGGATACAAAAACCCTCCTGAAGTAGCCGATAGTTACCGCCAATACCAGCTACAAAGGCAGGCATATTTTCAATCGGCCTCAATACCGCCGGGATTAACCAACCCTGATACAGCGATAGACGGCATAAAGTCTTTTATCAGCCGCGCTTGCGATGAACTGGTATCGCCCGGAGAAATTCTGGATTATGTCGCTTGCAAACAAAACGAACTGCCGTCAATTTTGGACCCAGACCAGCGTGAATTGGAAAGGCAACGGCTCGAAGATTTGCGGTTTGCCGCGACTTTTTATGATAATTACGAGAAACTTAAAACAGCCAACGATATTATCGATTTCGACGATATGCTTTTCGGGCTCTATCGAATTTTCGCCAAAAACCCGGATGTGCTGGCGGCTGAACGCTGCCGCCTTAAATATATTCTGGTAGATGAGTTTCAGGATGCCAATTCGGGGCAGGTGGAAACCCTGGGGTTGCTGGCGCGGAATTCCGGCAAAATCTGCGTGGTAGGCGATGATGACCAGTCCATTTATAGATTTCGAGGCGCCAGCTATGGTTCGTTCGTCAATTTCAAAAAACATTTCGAAAATGCTGTCACCCATAAATTGACCACTAATTATAGAAGCGCTAAGCCTATCGTAATGGCGGCCCACGCCCTGATTACTCATAAAACGCAAAAAAGATACGAACAAAAAAAATTCACCCGGGCGCACATTCAAACCGGCGATAAAGTCGGTGTTTTTATATCGCCGGATACGCGAACAGAAGCGCGGCGGGTAACGGCACTGATACAAGATATTCTAAAGAACAATCCGGAACTTACTCCCGATAATATCGCCGTGATATCCCGCGCTCACGACCATCGCCGCGAAATCAGAAACAATCTCACGATGGCGCAAATCCCGGTCGTCGACCAACGACCGATAGCTATTTTTTCCGTTTTTGAGGTCAACCTTCTGGCCGCGATATTAAGAGGCGCTTTGGCCGATGATTCCCCTGATTGGCTGTTTCCGATTCTGCTCAGATACGCTCCGGGGCTCAGCCCGGTAATCTATACCCAGATAAACGATAATCTTAAAACCATAAGTCCATTCGATGTAATCCAGGATCTCGCTAAAGACGAACGTGTTGGACCCGCCGATAAAAGCGGACTATCCCTTATCTGCGGAATCCTGACTGAAATCCGCGCCGCCGCGCCGGAATTGACCGCTTCGGGACTGGTCGAAAAAGCGCTTATATCCACAGGGCTTTTAAGCGACGCTGTCGCTGACAACGAATCCGGTGATCTTAAGGCCCGCGCCTTGACCCGTTTATGGGCCGTTGTTTCTGAATATGAGGACAACCACAAATTTAGTCCGCGGGAGTTCCTGCAATTTTTAATCTGGATACAAGCCAACGAAAATATCGCTCTGGAACCATCGTCACAATCGGGCGTGCGTTTGCTATCGGCGCATTCGGCCAAAGGGTTGGAATTTCCGGTGGTGATAATTGTCGGGCTATCCGAACGCAAATTCCCTCAGGATGACCGCCCCGGCCGCTTTGAATTTCCTCAGGAACTATCAAAGGAAATTGAACCTCCACCCGACGCTTATATTCAAGAGGAACGCCGCTTGATGTACGTGGCGATGACCCGGGCCGCCCGCCGATTGTATCTGTCGGGAATCGAAAGGTCCCGCCGCGTGAAAATCTCGCGCTTTTTCACTGAAGTCATAGCTCAAGACAATTTCCCCGAATACGGCAAGGAAATTGTATTTCAGGATACGCCCGATGAACCGTCGCCCCGGGAAGATACTATTCCCCTTGATTTAACCGAATCTTTCGCGGCTGGTCTGGCCGAAATAATAGGCGGTCTGGTCGGCGATAGTAAAGCCCGTTTGACTACCGGAATTCCCCTTCTCGTACAGAATATCTGGAATAAACTGAGTGTCGAAGGTAAATATGAGAATCCCGAGGAATTCAAGCATACTTTAATAGATATTATTAGCAACTGCCGGCTTGAAATTCCAAAGAAGAAACCGGTTTCGCCGAAAACCAAACCGATGCTGTCTTATACGGATATCAAAGTATACGATTCCTGCCCGTTGCAATACCGATTCAAAAAAATCCTAAAAGTGCCGGAAAAAGCCGGGCCACAGATGTTTTTAGGCGACGCGATTCATCGGACGCTTCAGGAGGCGATGCAGAAAAAGCTGGAAGGGATTCCGCTTGATATCGAATCGTTACAGACTGATTTTCGAGAAAAATGGCAAAAATACACTCACAGCGATTCGGCCTGGATGGAATCTCTCAAGGCCGCCGGTTTGAAAATGATTGAAACGTTCGTCGAGAATGAAAAAACTTTAACGACGCATGTCCTCGCTCTTGAGAGGTCGTTCAAAATCGAACGCGACAATTTTATTTTGTCGGGAAGAATTGACCGGGTCGATACGGATGATTCCGGCGAATTATATATTATCGATTATAAAACCGGCAAAATCGGCATGCCCGATAGCTCTTATGAATCTAAAAAAGATGACCAATTGATTATCTATGCTATGGTTTGCCCTGAATTATTCGGCAAGCTTCCGGCGCGGGTGTCGTTTTATTACTTATCCGAAGGCAGGTTGGTCAGCCAAGTGGTATCGCAGAAAGAAATCGATAAACTGCAGGAAAAGATTACGGAGACGGCCAATAGGATTGCGGCCGAAGATTTCGCCGCCGCGCCGAATAGATTTACCTGTGGTATTTGTTCGTATCGGGCTATTTGCCCGTCTAAAGCGGAATAATTAAGGCTTTTTAGAAGGTTTTATATATTCGGAAATTCCTTCCGCGAATAGGCGTGGAGTTATTTCCAATTCTTTAAAATATGACAAATCATCGGTCGTGCTTTCGGACAACAGCATCGCAATCTGGTCGGTTGTCACCGGGAAAAAACTGTACTTGCCTAAATAGCGCGCCAGGGTCTGCATTGTGCCCACTGGCAGATGGATTTTCCTGACGCCGCGTTTCCCCATCGCCTGGCCGATTAAATCGAGCATCCGGTCAAAAGTGATTTTCTCCGGGCCGCCGATTTCATAGGTTTTGCCGATAGTTTGCGGCATCTCCAGGC
>JAAYTW010000208.1 GCA_012517955.1 Candidatus Zixiibacteriota bacterium
CCCTCCGGGAAACCATGATAGATATCCACCATCTCGTAACGGGCGTAGTCTTTTACGAATGCCAGGTTCACGATACCGGTGGGGCCGTTGCGCTGTTTGCCGATTATAATTTCCGCCTCTGTCCCAAGATGCCCTTCATCATCGCGGTTACGATGAATAAATATCACCACGTCGGCGTCCTGTTCAATCGCGCCCGATTCGCGCAAATCCGACAACTGCGGTTTGGCATCCTTGCCGCGCAACTCCACCTGCCGCGACAACTGCGACAGCGCGATAATCGGCACTTTCAATTCGCGGGCCAGCCCTTTCAGCGATCGCGAGATATACGAGATTTCCTGCTGGCGGCTTTCGACATTGGTGGGCCCTTTTATCAATTGCATGTAATCGACAATTATCAGCCCGATATCCTCGCGCGATTTTAAACGGCGGGCCTTGGCCCGCATCTCCAGCACAGTCAAGGATGGGGAATCATCGATAAAGATAGGAGCCTCCGATAATGGGCCGACCGCGATTGAAAGATTGGTCCATTGTTCGTCGGCCAGCCGTCCGGTCCTCATCAGATGCGCCGAGACGCGGGCGCGGGCGCACAGCAGACGTTGGGCCAGTTGCTCCTTGGACATTTCCAACGAGAATATCATTACCGGTATCTTCCTATCGGCGGCGACATGTTCGGCGATATTAAGACTAAAAGCTGTTTTCCCTACCGATGGACGACTGGCGATTACAATCAAATCCGATTTCTGAAATCCGCTGGTGAGCTTGTCGAGATCATCGAAACCCGACGGCACGCCGGTGATGTATCCCTCACGTTGCGAATACTCCTCAATCATGTGGAACGTGTCTGATAAAATAGTACTGAGCGGCGTAAATGTTCCTTTGAGTTTGTCCTCTTTTATAGAGAATATTTCCTGTTCGGCGTAATCTAATAGGTCATCCGCTTGCTGGCCGGTTTCGTAGGAACGCGACAGGATAGAATTGGTAGCTTCGATAAGCCGGTTTAGCGTGGCTTTTTCGAGCACTATTTTGGCGTAATGGGAAACGTTGGCAATCCCTGGGGTCGATTCGGTGAGGCCGGCCAGGTAAGAGCGGCCGCCGATATCCTCAAGCTGACCACGGGAATTTAGCTCCTCGGCCACCGTGACAATATCAGCCGGTTCGTTTTTATCGTACAGGTCGATTATAGCTCGGTAGATTTTGCGGTGGGCGGGACGGTAGAAATAATTCTGGTTGAGCAGTTCCACAGCCGCGTCGATAGCATCTTTGGAAAGCAGCATCGCCCCCAGCACGGCCTGTTCGGCCTCGATTGCCTGGGGCGGTATTTTGGATATCGATTCAGCCATTTTATGTTCTTACTCCTTGTTTTATATGATAGAATTTTATGCTTAAGCAATCGATTGCGCAAGCACATTCGGTCAACACAATTTCCACATCAATTTTGCAATAACTGGTCTCCGGGTTTGGGCGGCGAACTCCATCCTTTGCAAGCGAAGCACATCCCATCAACGAACGCGGTTGCCGGTTTATGGCATTCCGGACAAAGCCTTTGAATCCTTTTAAAGCCATCAACTATTATTTCTTTATATTCTATTTTATTTTGGTTTATAAAGTGATTTTTCACGCCGGAGATGGGGTTTTCGATGAGGTGTTTGTGTTCTCGCAACTGCTGATATTTAAGATAATTACGCAGTTCGATTATCAATGGACCGCCATGTTCGTTTTTTAAGATTATTTTACCTGACTTCTCGAAATTTCTGAGAATTTTCTCCACGGTTGAACGAAAAGCGCCAACCCGATTTGATAATTCTGAGATATTTCGACAAACAATCACGCCGGAATCGCTCTGGTTTTTAGCCTCGAGGATTAGCCAAAGGTACAGACCTTTTGCCTGAAGCGGGAGCTGGACAAACCAGTCAGCATATAACAGCGATGTCCAAATCTTTGGATAACTTGCCATTAAGACTCCTTTAAGGTAATTGGTTTGGTCATATTATTTAGCGAAGGCGGTTTTTATTCTATAACCCCTTCTAATAAACCCCCCGATTGAAATTTAAATGCGAAATGCATGTGGAATTAAACGGCTTACGCGGGCATAAATATTTAAAAGCCGGGGCAGGCCGGGAGGCTTGCCGCCCACAAGAATTCGATATCGAATAGTTGTCGAAACCATAAAGGTTTCGACCTACTAATATTCGATACAACCTGGATTCCGGGGTCAAGCCCGGAATGACAGGGATTATTGTAGGGGCGACCCTTGTGGTCGCCCGGGCAGGTGCAAGACCTGCCCCTACTGTATTAAGGGTGATCTATTATCGTGCGGTCAGTTCTCCGCACCTGACCGCGAGGCCCGTCGGGTACGGAGACCCGACGGCACCCGAAATCCAGACCATATCCCGTAGGTCGGCGTTTCGACATCATCGCAGATTGTGGAGAAACCCGACAATCAATCTGTTTTCGATACCGAATAATTGTCGAAACCATAAAGGTTTCGACCTACATATATTAGATACAAACCTGGATTCCGGGTCAAGCCCGGAAAGACAGGGTCAAGGGGCGTATGCGATAGGCCCCCGCGCAAAAAGCCATCAATCATACCCCACAAACCAGTCGGCGGCCAATTTGCGTGTGATATCGATTATTTCGCGGTCTTTCTGATTCAGCGCGCCTCTTTGTATCAATGAATCAATTACGCCATTCAGCATAACCAATTTGTCGCGGATTGGAATCATCGCCGGATAATATTCATTGTTGAAAAAAATACGATACCGTTTTGCCGATTGCTCATCCGCCAAATATTCTCCTATCTTGCGTTCCAAATCATTTCCCGATAAATCGACGCAGAAATCTTTGGGGCATTGCATATGCTGGGCGGTATTTTTCAGATTACTGTTTGCGGCAAACGTCAGTCTCCAGTTTTCCATCACGCCCATAGAATTGATTACCAGAACGTTTACTGTCATGCGGGCATTGTTTTTATCGATTTGCACGCCCTCCATGAACGGCAGATAGTAATTATCGGTCAAGCTTCCATAGGCGGCAACTCCACCCGCGAACGGCTGTTCCAGAATATCGCCTATAGTAAAATACGGTTTTTGTTCGAATCGGGCGTCCTGAATCAGTATAAATTCCTCTTCGGTAAAATGGAACCGGCTTTTCCAGAGTTCTTCGCCGGAAATATCTTCGCGCGTTAAGGCCGATTGGCTCGTGAGCATGCCTATCGCCTGCCCGCCACGCCAGACTAATGGCAAAACGCCGACCGCCCATTCGGCCGAGCCGCCGATTTCGCCTATCATCGAAAGTAAGCGGCGCCCATCGGGGTAGTGAAGGTTATCCAATCCCAGTACCAGCGAGGGGAACAGGTCGGCATCGTTATCCATCGGGGTGGATATGCCGGCTTTGTTAAGAATATCCATGGCCGGGTGGTGGCGCTTGCGATCCAGGAAAAACGCGCTCAAACGATCCGGGCTCGATAATCCATAGGCGTTTATAATTATTTCGGCGGCATCGGTAAGCGATGCCTCCCGTGGATTAAATTCCTCGAAATTAACGCCGGCCATCCAGCGTTGAACGTAAACGTCGGGAAGATGGCGTTTAACGCCGGATTCGGTCAAAAACAGGGCCGTCAGACTTGAATGAAGTCCCTTCACCGATTTAGTGGTGCCATCGATAACATCGCTTCCCATCGAAAGCAAGGTGACATTTTTCGGCATGGGTAAACCATAACGGGTGCGATGTTCCTTTTTGCCGAACAGGGCGCCGACGGCTATTGTCGGGTTGCCGCCCGGTTCTTTGCCGGGTTTGGCACGGACTCCCTCGGTGATGGCGGATTCAATCAGGATTTCCTCGCCAACCGGAAATGTCTCAGTGGTATATTGAAGTACCTCGGCCATAACCTGAGCGGCTGTCCGATCGTTGGCTCGCTTAAGCTCGTTGGTCAGTTCTCGGGTAATCAGCTCCTTAGGAGTATTATTCAGGCTGGCTCTTCCATGAAGCGCCACCGCTATGGCCGATAGCCCAGCGGCCAGAATAACTGATTCACGAAGCTGGCGATTTCGCAAAGCCCCCAGATTCGATTGGTTATTGATACGTTCCGTTAGAGGCAGGATTTCGCCGCCCTCAAGATGGATATCGTAGTTACGAAATATCATCCGATGGCGATGATTAAAACCTACAACAAAATCTTTTTCGAGTATGCGAGGTTGATATTGTCCCGTATACTGAATCCGCCGGTCGGCAATATTGAAGCGCATCCTTACCTCCTGACGTCTTTAATACCCTTAAGTCTTTTCGCTTTACGAATATACTATCAATAATCCGATTTTAAGCCTTGCGGTTTATAGATGGCAAGAGAAATCAGAAATAGGGGGAAGCGGTCCGTGAATTTTCAAAAAAATTTAAAAAAAACGCGGTAAAACGCCGATAATTCGTTAATTTTTATAGCCTTCTGCCGAAAAATATAAAAAAGATATTTACAATGGATAGCGTGACGACTATAATTGAACCGGCCCAAGAGACGGAATTAACGTTTAAACCCAGTAGGAGAGAAATGGGCTGGTTTAATGTGTTGACTAACGATATTGGCATTGATCTCGGCACCGCTAACACCCTTGTGTATGTACGCGGCGCCGGTATTGTATTAAACGAACCATCGGTGGTGGCTTTAGAAAAAGATACGGGGAAAATCTTGGCCGTTGGGATGGCCGCCAAGGAAATGATTGGCCGCACCCCCGAAAACGTCACCGCAATCAGACCGCTTAAAGACGGCGTTATCGCCGATTTTGAAATCACCGAACGCATGTTATCGGATTTTATCAAGCGGGTGGTACGTCACCGCTACTTGATGAAGCCTAAAATTATAATCTCGGTACCATCGGGTATTACCGAGGTCGAGAAGCGCGCGGTACGCGATTCGGCTGAAAACGCAGGCGCCCGCGAAGTTTACCTGGTGCAGGAACCGATGGCGGCCGCTATCGGAGTCGGTTTACCGGTTGATTTACCGACCGGCTCGATGATTATCGATATCGGCGGCGGGACCTCCGAAATAGCGGTCATCGCCTTATCGGGAATCGTCTCCAACATCTCGATACGTATCGCCGGAGACGAACTTGATGAATCGATAGTCGCCTACCTTAAAAAGAACTACAACTTACTGATTGGCGAGCGCACAGCGGAAGAAATCAAAATGAAAATCGGCTCGGCTTATCCAATGGAAAAAGAAGATTCTATGGATATCAAGGGGCGCGATTTGGTGGCTGGCGTGCCGAAAACCATGAAGGTGACTTCATCGCAGATACGCGAGGCAATCGCCGAACCGCTGGATGCTATAATCGAAGGCGTTCGGCAGGCGCTGGAGCAGACTCCGCCGGAACTGGCTTCCGATATACTTGAACGCGGCATCATTCTTACCGGTGGCGGAGCCTTGATTAGAGGTATCGACAAACGAATCCGACAGGAAACCAACCTGCCGGTAATCGTAGCCGACGATCCCCTAACCTGCGTAGTCCGCGGCACCGGCAAGTGTATCGAAAATATCATGCAGTTTCAGAAAGTGCTTTTAAAATCGCGCCGCGATTAGAACAGATCGATATTAGTAAATTGAAACGCCGGTTCAAGCGAATCGGTGTTTTTTGTTATAGAAATAAGACTTTAAGATATCAACCATGTTGATTTAAATTGGGCGGCCGTTTTCTCTTTGACAGCGCCAGTAATAGGGGTTATCTTGGCAGCGCATGAATAACGAGAGAATCGGGCAGGCGGTTTTCGCCCATAAAAATCCGCTCTGGCAAAGGCTTGAAAAAGAAGTGCTTCCTTTCGTCAATCGCCCCGGAAGATATGTGGGTAACGAATTCAATGCTATATTCAAAGA
>JAAYTW010000024.1 GCA_012517955.1 Candidatus Zixiibacteriota bacterium
CGGGCAGTTTAATCAGAGTTAGATTACCCTGATAAATCGTAGTATCGGCCGGCGATTGGGCATGAGGGGCGCTATTTAAAACCACCGTTACCTTAGTCTCGCAAGTATCAGCCAAACCGTAGGTATCAGTAGCAATCAGCTTAAGCGAATATGTGCCGGCGGCCGTCGGGGTAAACCGGATACTATCCCCTGCAAAAGTTCCGCCCACAGCGTACACGGTGCTAAGATTATGGTCGGGATCGGTGGCTGAAAAACCATGGATTGCAATCTGGGAAAAACTACATTGAGTAATCGTCGTATCGTTATGGCAGACGGCGACAGGTGGACGGTTGCACAATAATCCTACGATCATATCGTTGTGGTCCCAATCGGCCGCGGTATGATCATCATCGCAGAATATCAAATAATCATAATTGCCCGTACCGGTCCAGTTTCCCTCTGTGGCCGTATGAAACACATAAGTCGCGCCGGTTCCTTTATAGGCGCTGACATCGTATACTTTAAACCATTGATGTTCATTGGCGGCTGAACCAGCCGTGAGCCGACGTTGAGAAAGCAACCAGGAGTCGTCGCCATCGAAAACAAGGTTGCCGTTGGTGTCATTGAGAAGCCAAATACCGACACGCGATTGCGTTATTGTCGTTGAAGTCGAATATGGCGCGCTTCGCGGACCTGAAAATATAAGAATTTGATTGCGCCCAGTATCAATATCGGTATAATAGCCAAATCGATTTTTATCCTTGAAGCCTGCATATTCCCCAAGAAGATACCAGACCTGGGAATTGGTCGAATACAGGTTTAATAAAACATCGGTAGTATCATCGGCCAAAGGTTGAATCGTATCGCCATTAATGGTCAAATATGGTTTAAATGAAGAAGCCGTTACCGGCAACTCGTGAAGTTCATACGGGCCGTCATAGTCTTTCATTAACTTAATCGGCCTGATTAGATAGCGGGCGGAATTAATATCGGAAGATAAGACATCATTATTAGAATAATAAAAATCATAATCATTATCAATAAATCCCCATAACTGGCAATCCTGGGTTATATTATCCACCCGGATAGTTTTCTCATAATACTCGCCTTTTTCATTATTGAATGATAATCTCCAGCCAGAGTCGTCGTCGGTCAGTTTGCCGAGATTCCAGATATGGTATGGCAACTGCCGGCCTTCACCGGCTTTGGCAAGGGACTGGAATTGCATATACTCCGCCGGTTTATTATTAATATTCGGACTGACAATACCATGTCCGGAAACCACAATCATCACGTTGTTGTCTCGGGCCGCGCTTTTCGAGACATAGACGGTGATTTCCCCCGGTTTGGATAAAATTGTCCCGATATTGTAATCAAATTCTTGACTTGAGGGAGCAAATTGGGAAGCGTAACTGTTGGCCAGAATAGAGGATTCCGTGGTTTTTTCCACTAGCCGACCTTGTTGGTCAACTTCCATTTTTTGGGGGTCGTAATAATAGGTGAAATTTCTGGCCCCGACCGCAATTTCATCAGCGCCATAAGCAGTCAATGACCATACGGCCAAAATCAGGAAAAATATAGGAGTTGTCATTACCGCTTTAAGGCCCGCACCACGATAGCATTTGTGGCTCATGGTCCTCCTTTATTTGAAAAACATAAAACCTTATTCGCAATAAGCGTTATTACAACGAATCTCATCTATGAAAATTTTAATTAAATGCCTGGGGGATTCGGCTTAATGAGCCTGCCTGATTTCCCGTAATCCCCAGAGAAGTTACTTTTTAATTCAACACTACTACGCGATGAATATAAGTCTCGGCCCAAATATTGTCAAGAAAAATATAAAATTTTCGATAATTAAAATATGCTTGTTGATTTTAACCTGACAATAAAAAACGCGCAAATTTTAAACACCGAGGTCGAGCATTTTGAGCTCACCTGGAGAGAAGATTTAACTCCGGTGCAACTGGCCAACCGATTCAACCGATGGCTCTACGATGATGATTTTTTAATAAACAGCTTTCCGGAGCTGGACCACGCAGGTTATTGTGTGCTGACAATAAACCCATTACAATCAATAGATTAAAATGGTTTAGGGTATTGTAACTGGGCCGATGGAGGCATTAAATTAACATTCCATTTGTTCCTAAAATCAGTCAAGCTATTTAAGGCCTCAAGCAACTTAGATTGGCCTGAAAGAAAATAAATAGTTTTAGGATGAACCGCCGGTTTACCAAAATCGATTTTGAAACGCTTTGGAAATTCCGCTGATGGTAGACTGCGTAAATCAGTTAATCGATCAGGTATCCCGATTTTTACCATATTTTGGACCAGTATAGTATCTATTATCCCCGAAGTGCTTTCGATATCAAGATAAAACAGATTCATGGTTTTTGCCCGCTTAATAAGCGTTTGAAGCGTTTCTTTATCGATACCGCGCGACTCATCGAATAAAAACCCATCTATGACCGGAAAACGATGTAGGATGGTTTCGAGGTTTTTATCGTTCAGTCTTGCGCCTTTTCCCGAACCGCCGACACGAGTCCTTTTCATTATGGCTTGCCAGCTGTTTTTGTCTGTCGGCAAGCGCAGATAACATTCGCCGCGGCAGGTTTTCAAGACTTTCGCGATATCACCATCAGGTATCTGGTCCGGATAAAAAATGTAACCGAACGGGACTCTCATCTTAACGAGCGAAAGAACCTGCGACTTAGATAACAGGTTGAAATTGTCGATAATAACGGCGGCGGTTGAAACCGCAGGTAGGTAGTGGTCATCGGCGGCAAGCTCTATTTGCCCAAGCGTGTCACCCCCCATTATAATAACAAGTTTGAGTTTCCGTCCGGCCTCCAGTTCGACAGCATCGTAGCGGAGACTGTCGCGCAGTCGAATCGCGCTTTGGATTTCTCGAGTAAACCAAACAAGAGGATAGGCCAGCGGCCATTTTATAAGATAGTGAGGATATTTTTTCTTGCCGTTTATAAAGATATCATTATACCCTGCCACGAGCTGACACGAATCCAATCTCAACCCTGTCAATATCGAATATAACAAAGAATCCACATTCAATTGCGGGAGAGAAACGGGGAACGTAGCGATATTTCTTTTCGCCGAAAACAGCGATTTTGGACTATCGCCAATTTTATCTTTTAAAAAGAACACGACTAAAAACACGGCGACCGGCACAATTATCCATATCAGGTACTTTATCCGGGTCACCCGGTCGGCGCGTTTACTTCGTCCTATCCATTTAGTCATAATCTAATAGGAAAGCGATTGATCGTCCCAAATCCTTATCCGCATGTTGCCATCGCGAGACCTTCTCAATTTAAAAACCGCC
>JAAYTW010000209.1 GCA_012517955.1 Candidatus Zixiibacteriota bacterium
AACGACAACGGCGCCGTTTTCGGGAAAGTCAGCATTCAGTATATGATAATTTTTAATCTTAACGCCGAACTTTTTATAGATATCGGCGAAATGACATGTTTCGGATGGGGCGTACGAAAAGAAACCGTTATCGCCGAGTATTTTCATGACCTCCTGCGATTTTCCCAGCGAATATGCGTAAACGACCGGAATGTAATTGGCCCGGATGCAGGCATCGACGAATTCTAAAATTCGACATTTAGAATAATTGACATCGGGGAAATTAAATATCCTTTTGCCGAAGGTTGTATCCATAAACAGGATATCGCATTGATGGATTTTGGCCGGCGGACAGATTTCGTTATGGCCGAGTTTAAAGTCACCCGTGTAAACAATTTTCTGGCCGTCATGTTCTACGATGAATTGCGCCGAACCCAATATATGGCCGGCCGATTCCACTCTTATTTTATCGCTGCCGAAGCGATAAGTCGCGCCATATTCCAACGTCGTTTCTTCAAAATCACCGATACGGCGTCGGGCAAGGGCCAGGGTGGGAGCAGTACCGAAAATTCGCTGGTGATTTCTGAGATGATCCGAGTGGGCATGGCTTACGAACGCCGCCGCTTTTTTTCGGGTCGGGTCGATAAAAATATGTTCGCCGATTCGGATTCCGCAGTTTAATTCAATCAAAGCTTATAGCCAATCTGCCGCAGGAACTTTTTCCGTTCCGTTTTTTGGGTTTCGTTTTCGATTCCCTTGGGGGCGTAGCCATCGACGACCCCTACTATGCCTCCGCCTAATTCAGACCGCGCCACCAGCACTTGTATTGGATTGGCAGTCGCGCAAAATAGATTCACGATTTCAGGCACGTTACGAATCGAAGTGAGGAAATTCAGCGGATAAGCATCTTTAATGAAGATAACGAAGCTATGGCCGGCTCCGATTTCCATCAGGGTATCAATTGCCGATTTTACAAGTTCGCTATCATTGCCCTCATGCCGAATAAGGCAAGGGCCGGAGGCTTCCGAAAATGCTAATCCGAATTTTACCCTGGGGCAGCCATTGACCAGCGCCTCATAAAGGTCTTCCGTCGTTTTAATGAAATGAGATTGCCCGATAATGATATTTGCCCCTTCCGGGACTTTTACGTTTACTGCCTTAATTTCCATAACAATTCCTCCGATTTATCAGGCGTTTTTATCCAATAGAAAATCGCATTGGTTATATAATACAATCAATCTGGGATATGGTAAAGTTTATTTTATTAGTCTGATTCCAAAATATCGATTACGGCTTGGATATCTTTCGGCAATTCGCTGTCAAACGACATGGTTCGGCCGGTTATCGGATGGTCGAAACGCAATTTGGTTGCGTGCAGGGCTTGCCGAGAGATGACCCCCAAAATACTCATTCCCAGCCGACGGTCTTTGGCAGATAATTTTAAAACAGCCTTCGCCCTTCCGCCATAGGTGGGGTCTCCTATAACCGGATTGCCGAAATAGGCCAGATGAACGCGTATTTGATGCGTTCGCCCCGTGCCGAGCCTTATTTGTAATAATTCCCCGACAGAGTATTTTTTTTGGACCTCATAGAAGGTAAGCGCTTGGCGCTGTCCTTTTCCGAAAACCTTCATTTTCTTGCGGTCATCGGGGGCTCTTCCCAGGGGGAGGTCAATTTCGCCTTTTGTTGATGGCATCTTGCCCCATACAACCGCGGTATAAGTGCGTTCGATATCTCTTGCTTTTAAGGCAGATTGAAGCTTGGCTAATGTTTGTTCGGTTTTGGCGACTACAAGCAATCCGGATGTATCTTTGTCTAATCGATGAACCAAGCCCGGTCTCAATTTATCGTCGAGATTTTTTAAGCCTGCGAAATGATGCAAAACGGCGTTTATCAGCGTTCCGGTATAATTCCCGGCTGCCGGATGACAAACCATACCGGCAGGTTTATCGATTACCATTAAGTATTCGTCTTCGAAAACGATATTGAGAGGGATATCCTCCGGGGTCGCTTCAATGGGCGGCGGGCTGATTATCTTTATAATGACCTGTTCACCCGGTTTTACTTTATGGGAAGCTTTGGCGGTTTTGCCGTTAATCGTGATATTGCCGGAAGCCGCCAATTTAGTAAAGTAACTTCGGGATAACCCTTCGATTTTGTGAGCGCAAAATATATCCAGCCTGGTTTCCGCCTCTTCGAAGGGGACGATAATTTTCAACACGGGTTCGGTCATAATGTTAAAAATCCGCAACGGTATACGCGCGGAAATATAATTTGAAGCATTATTTACGTCGGTGAAGAAGACGGGGGATTTGCAGCCGGTTTTTTCATCTTATCGCCTTTTAATAACAAATAGAAGATAAAGCCGACTAAACCAACGGTTAAAGCTATATCGGCAATATTGAATATGTACCATCTATTGAGTTCAAATTCTTTAAAAAAAAGAAAGCCGCCGGTTTTGATATCTGGAATGTCAATATCTATGAAATCGACCACCTGTCCGTAAGCAATTCGATCAATGAAATTGCCAATCGCGCCGCCAACGACCATCGCCAAAACCGTTGTGACGATTTTATTCGAGCTATGGGTTTTAATCATGTAGATTATTATTACCACGGCCGCGGCAAATGATATGACGGAATAAAAAATGATATTGCCCAATTTGATTCCGAATGCCCCGCCCTGATTGTAAACGAACGTAAATTTAATAAAATCGCCGAGCACTTGAACGGAATCGCCGGGTAATAGAAATCGACGGATCAGTATTTTGCTTATTTGGTCAGCCAGGGCGATTGCAATAGCCAGAATAAAGTAAGGCCTAAGTTCAGGCTTCACGATGTTTTCGCCGCTCCTCTGCCTCTTTACAATCAATACACATCCTGGCGTGAGGAACCGCCTCGAGCCGGGCCGGGTCGATTGGCTTGCCGCATTCGCTGCAAATGCCGTAAGTGTTGTTTCTTATGCGGCGAAGGGCTTCATCGATATGATAAAGCAATCTTCCCGATTTTGACGCGAACAAGAATGCTTTTTCGCGTTCCATCGCGTCTGTTCCCTGGTCGGCCATATGATACGAATACGATGAAAGGTCACCGGTAATTTCCTTTAAGGTCGTATCCATGGCGTTTTTTTTAAGAATTCCAAGTTCTTCGACCAGTTGGGCTCGTTTTTCCAGCAGAAGTTTTTCGTACTTTTTAAGATCGGCTTTTTTCAAGATTGCCACCTCGGTAAGATTGTTTGCTTTTTCAACCAGCCTTCGTTATAGCTATTTCGGTTTGGACTCCGTTGATATCCCAAGTTTGTTTTGTTTCTTTATTGGTGTCGTTAGTGATTTCGACAGCCAAAGTTTCGTTCTTTAAGTAATCTTCAAATAAAGCCAAAGCCTTGTCGGCTTCCGGTGATTTAGATATCCCAAGTTTTATCCTGTCAACGACTTCCAAGCCCGCGCTTTTACGCATATTCTGTATTTTATTTACCAATTCTCTGGCAAATCCTTCCGCCAGAAGTTGCTCATCTAAGGCCAGGTCGATAGCCACTTTCAGTTTGCTATCGGCGGCGGCCGCATATCCGGTTGCCGGTGATACTTTAAGCGCAATTTCGTTTTGGGTCAACATTTTTTCGAAGCCGTCAATCATCAATTTTATTTCGCCGTCCGCCTGAAAAGCCGCCGTTTGTTTATCGGTCATATTCTTGATGGCTTCGGCGATTTTGGGCGCCAAGGGTCCGAATTTGGGGCCGATTTCTTTAAAAATCGGCTGGGCTTTCAGCGATACATATTTCTGGCCATCGCTTGTAAACTCAATGTTTTTGATATTCAATTCTTCCAGGATAATATGATAGAGTTTATCCAACCCTGCCGGCGGTTTGCCGGTTTCGTTTATGACAATCATTCTGGCCAAAGGCTGACGAATTTTAACATTGGCGTCTTTTCGCGCGGCCCGGCCCAAACTGACTATATTTTCGGCCTGAGCCATGATATAATCCAAATTTTTATCGATTTTATTTTTATCGGCGACCGGGAAATCGCAGTGATGCACCGATTCGGGGCTTCCTTTAATATGTTCTGTCAACCGTAGATAAATATCTTCAGCCATAAATGGCGAAACGGGGGCCATAAGTTTACATGTCGTCAACAGGGATTCGTACAGGACCGAATAGGCGGTTAATTTATCATCGCTCATCTGAGCGCCCCAGAATCGTTTGCGCGAACGTTTAATCCACCAGTTAGATAATTCGTCGATAACGAAATTAGTCAGATGGCGCGTTACTCTTGTATAGTCGAAGTTATCGTAAGCTTCAGCGCAGTTGATAATAAGGCCATTAAGCCTTGATATAAGCCAGCGGTCGAGAATCGGCAGTTCGGCCGGAAGCTGCCAGGATGGGTCAAAACGGTCAATATCGGCATATAAAGCGAAGAATGAAAAGCTGTTTTGCAGGGTCGAGAAATATTTCCGGAGGACTTCAACCACGCCGTTTTCATCGAAGCGTTTGGGAAGCCATAACTGTGATGAATTCATCAGGTACCAGCGAAGGACATCGGCCCCATATTTGTTTAAAATCATTTTAGGATCGACGACATTGCCGATATGCTTCGACATCTTTTTGCCTTCGAGGTCCAACACCAGGTTATTAACGACGCATCTTTTATAGCTGGAACGGCCGCTAACAAAAACGCTTATCGCCAACATCGAATAAAACCAGCCGCGCGTTTGGTCGAGTCCTTCGGCGATAAATTCACCCGGGAAATATTTAATTTCGAATTCATCTTTATTTTCAAAAGGATAGTGTACTTGACCGTAGGGCATTGAACCGGAATCGAACCAGGCGTCGATAACTTCCTTTACCCGGTTCATGGCCTGCCCGCAAGATGAGCATTTCAGCTCAATAGCGTCGACGAACGGCCTATGCAAGTCTAAATTATCGGGAAAATTGACCGCCTCTTTCTTGAGCTGTTCGATACTGCCAATCGCCGTTTCTTTACCGCATCCTTGACATATCCAAATCGGGAGAGGAGTGCCCCAATAACGTTCTCGGGATAAAGCCCAATCAACATTGTTTTCCAGCCATTCGCCGAAACGCCCTGAACCGATTTCAGGTGGATACCATTGGATTGCTTTGTTGGCTTCAATCATTTTATCTTTAAAGGCGGTTGTTTTTACATACCATGAACTGCGGGCGTAATATAGAAGCGGCGTGTCGCATCGCCAGCAGAATGGATAAGAGTGAGTGTAGTTTTCGGTTTTATAGAGAAGTTTTCTGTTATTCAATTCTTTGTTGATTTCGGGGTCGGCTTGTTTGACGAACAGGCCGGCCCAGGGCGTAACCTTGTTGATGAAACTTCCTTTGGTATCGACCGCTTGGACGACCGGCAAATTATATTTCCGCCCGAGTTCGAAATCATCCTCGCCGAATGCGGGAGCTATATGCACGATTCCGGTTCCATCTTCCATAGTCACAAAATCGCCCAGTGTTGCGTAACAGGCATCGACGACTTCATCGGCCATATAGGGGAAAAGCGGCTCATACTTGGTTTTCTCGTAGTAACTTCCTGAATGTTCCTCGATTATTTCATAATCGCCGATTAGAACGCCCAGCCGAGCCCTGGCCAAGATTAGTTTTTCGTTGTTATGTTTTACGGTAACATAAGTTTCATCGGCGGCCATGGCCACGGCCACGTTGGAAAGCAGTGTCCAGGGAGTCGTGGTCCAAACAAGAAAAAAAGTATCCGGTTTATCTTTAAGCCTGATTTTCACATAAATGGAGGGTTCGGTGATGTCCTGATAGCCTTGGGCCACCTCGTGTGACGATAAAGCGGTACCGCAGCGAGGGCACCAAGGAACAATCTTGTGCCCGCGATAAAGCAATCCGGCATCATGGAATTTTTTTAAAATCCACCAGACTGTTTCAATATAGTCGTTGGTGTATGTTATATAGGGGTGTTCCAGGTCTATCCAATAACCGAGCTTACGGGTGAATTCGTCCCATTCGGATTTAAAACGGAAAACAGATTCTTTGCATTTCTGATTAAAATTCTCGATGCCGTATTTTTCAATTTGCTCTTTAGATTCCAGTCCAAGTTGTTTTTCCACATCGAGTTCCACGGGCAGTCCATGCGTATCCCAGCCGGCTTTTCGTTCAACCAGATAACCTTTCATGCTCTGATATCTACAGGCGCAATCCTTGATGGTTCTGGCCAGGGCATGGCCCGCATGGGGGAGGCCGTTAGCGGTTGGGGGGCCTTCGTAAAAGACGTAGCGGGGAGCGTTTTGGCGCAGCCGCAAAGATTTCTTAAATATATCTTTAGATTCCCAGTATTCGAGAATCGAATTTTCTAATTTGGGAAAATTGAACCCTTCATCGTACTGACGGTACATCACACAACCCATTCTAAGAATTTAGGACATTCTCTCCACTATTTTTTCTATAAGTCTTGATAGTTTCGGTCCGGCGATTTCGGCGACGGCCACGATTTTTTGATGCGAACAAGCTTCCAAAGCATCCGGTAATCCCATGTCTGTAACAACGGAGAAACCGAGCACCTTTGTTCCCTGATGGCGCGCCACGATAACTTCGGGCACAGTCGACATTCCCACCAGGTCCCCGCCCAGAATTCGCATCATCCGATATTCGGCGGCGGTTTCCAAGGTCGGGCCCGTTACGCCCACATATACGCCTTTTTGAATCGGTATTTTTTCGTCTATCGATACTTGAATAGCCAGATTGCGTAAATCCATATCGTAGGCATTGAACATATCAGGGAAACGCGGTCCCATAGTGTCGTCGTTTTTGCCTATCAGCGGATTATCTCCTTGGAAATTGATATGATCGGTCATAAGGACGATATCGCCTTTGTTGAACTGCGGATTCAAGCCGCCGGCCGCATTGGATACAATCAAAGTTTCGATTCCCAGGGCTTTCATTACGCGAACGGGAAAAGTCACCTGTTTTAGAGTATAACCTTCATACAGATGAAAACGTCCTTCCATGGCGACGACTCTTTTGCCGCCGACCATGCCAATCAGCAATTTGCCGGCGTGGCTTTCGACCGTAGAAACGGGGAAATGGGGTATCTGGTCGTAGGGAATTTCAAACTCGCGCTTAACCGCTTTGGCCAGTCCTCCCAATCCCGTGCCCAGAATAATCCCCAGCTTTGGGGAATCCTTGGTTTTGGTTCTGATAAAACCGACGGCTTCATCAATCATCTGTTTAAGGTTTTCCATGTGGTTACTCCTTCGATATATCGCGCGGCCTGCCCTGTCGAAATCTGTCTTCTAAATTGGGGGGCAATTCGGCGGTGTTATTCATGTTACGCTTGAATTCATCGACTACCCGATCAACGTCATTATCAGTCAATTCGGGTTTTTTCTTAAGAACGATATTTCTATCATCCTGTTCAGCCTGTTTTTCCATCAATTCTAAAAGCTTTTGTTCCGATTCCAGCAGGGAACGGAAATTGACTAAAAAAGAGGCTTTCTGGCTTTTCAGAGCCGAATATTCCTGGCGAAGCTCCGAAACCTTTTCATAGGCTTCTTGAATAATCCGTTCGGCTTCATCGTTGGCCCGGCGAAGCATGAGCTCGGCTTTTTCTTGGGCGGCGTTTTTCATTTGCTCGGCGGTTTCCTGGGTGGCCACCAGGGTATTTTGTAGGGCCGATTCGATTTTCGCGTAGGATGTGATACGTTCCTGCGCCTGGTTTAATTTATCTTTGAGTTCGTGATTTTCTTTCGCCAGTTCTTCCATTTCTTCGGATATCATTTCCAAAAAGGAAATAACTTCGTCTTTGTCATACCCGCGGAAAGCGTTGCTGAACTCATGTTTTCTTACTTCCAGAGGCGTGATTTTCATTGGGCCTCCTTTCATATGGCCTAAAGACCGCCGGGGTTTTCCGGCGTACCATCACCGTATTTCCTAACCCCGAAAATGGCGGTTCCAATTCTTAATTCCGTGCTTCCATATTTAATAGCGTATTCCAGGTCATCGGACATACCCATAGATAATATATCGATACTTTCTCCAAATTCACTTTTTAATTGGGCGAACAATGTTTGAGCGGACGCGAACGCTTTTTCAATTTCATTTTTGTTATCAGTAAAGGGTCCGATGGTCATCAACCCGCGCAAATTAAGGTTTTCCATTTTATTTATCTGGCGCGCGGCCGATATGACATCCCCCGGCATAAATCCGAATTTGCTCGATTCGCCGCTGGAATTAACCTCCAGCAAGACATCAACACGCTTGTTTTCGGATACGGCTTCCCGAGATACCGTTTGAGCTAATTTAAGGCTGTCGATGGATTCGATAATATCGAATAGTCTGACCGCCGGTTTGGCTTTATTGGTTTGAAGATGGCCAATCATGTGCCATCCGGCCTGGAATCCCTGTTCGATGAATTTCGGTATTTTAGCGGATGCTTCCTGCACTCTGTTTTCTCCGAAAGCGGTTATGCCGGCTTGATAAGCCATAATGATTCTTTCGATTGCCACGGTTTTTGATACGGCGACGAGCAAGAGTTCGTCTCGTCGGCGTCCGAATTCGCGGCAAGCGTTTTCAATTCTGCGTTCGAGCTGTTTGAGGTTGCTTTTTATCTGGTCCATATGCTTCAGACATAACCTTATATATTATCTATAGTCAAATGTTTTTGCAATACATTTTCTGCCTTCTTGTGGAAAGACACGGCATCTTTTCCGTACCGGATTAGTCCGGTCAGGCCGTAAAATCGATTACTTTGAGATTTATGCTTCAAGTTTTTAATCTTTTTCCGATAAACCTATTAGGCTGTTTCGAAACGAAACGTTATCAATTTCAAGGAGGATACCGGATATGTTCAAGTTTCGTAAAGTGAGGGGACCGGAACAAATAAACGATACATTGATTTCACTGGAGGAATCGGCCAGCCGTTTAGAAAATATCGTAGAAACCGCCCAGAAAGAAAAGTCCCGTTTGCACCTTCTTGTAGGTAACGTTTCAAATCGGATGGCCGAAATTCAACAAACAGCGGCTTCCTTTGAAAACTCGATTGAAAAAATCGCCGAATACGAGAAAGCTCTTGACTTGGTTCAAAAAGAGATAGATTCAATAAAAAAACAGGCGGAGACAATCGCGTGTTTAAAAAGCGAAACCGACGAGTTGACCGAGCGATTCAACCGATTTGAGAAGCAATTACAGGCTGCGCAGGTCAACCTTGACAGCCTGCGGAAACCCGCCGGCGAAATTGACGCTTTAAATGAGCGGGTTAAGCAGGCCCAAACGGAAATCGGCCCGCAAATCGACAGCTTGAGCCAGCGGCAAGCCGACTTGGTTGACCGATTCACGCAATTGGCTGAACGGCTTGAGCAAGCGGAATCTCAATTAGGCAAATTCGCCTGCATAACGGATGAGTTCGAAAAGACGGTGGCCCAAGTCTCTCAAGAATCGGCTCGAATCACCACCTGGATGGCGGCCAATGAAAAAATGGCGAACGAATTAGCCGAATCAAACGAAAGCCTTAATATCGTTAAACAAAAGGTCGATCAGCTTCACGAGCTGGCCGAATATGTCGATACCAAAACTCGCGCTTTGGCCAAAAATAAAGAGTTGCTTAAAAACGCTCATGCCGAATTCAGCCAAGCGAACATTTTGTTTGTCGAAATCAAGTCGACCATAAGCGAAATGAGCCGTGAATTTGATAGACTGAAAAAAGCGCAAAATAACGCCGAGGAACTGGAAAAGTGCTTAAAATCATTTGAATCGCGATTTGAGGTCGTCGAATCCAAGTCGGCCATGCTGAATCAATTGCTCGAAAATTTCGCGACTCTAAGCGATTTGGCCAAGGAACTTAAGCAACGCCAGCAATCTTTCGATAGCATCGACCAGCTCACTAAAAACCTATCACGCCATATCGAAAATGCCCGCGCGGAACTAGCCGCTTTAACGGAAGCCAGCGCCCATGTCGAGGATACAATCCGGCAGGCCGAACAGCTTCAAAATTCGACGAAATCGATAACACAGCAGACGGCCGATTTGGTTAACAACGCCCAGAAATTACTGGAACGGCTGCCGGAAATCAATACCGTGCTTGATGAAATCGAAAATGTCCGCAAGCGGGCTCTGGCTGTCGAAAACAAACTTCTGGAAAATCTCGCGATTGACGCCAATTTGAAAGAACAAGCATCGAACGCAAATGAAATTCGCGAAAAGGTAGCAAGTTATCATCAGGAAACGACCAGGATGATAGCGGCTCATAAAAGGGAGTTGGAGCATCTGACAATTGCCATGAACGGCCTGAAAGGCAATTTGGATTCACTTCGCGCCCGCTGGCTCGAAATGCCAGAAATATTATCCAAATTGGCGGAAACGGAAAAACGTTGCGGTGATATCGAAAAGCGATGCGACGTCCTGGCGGAAAAGATAAGCGAAGTAGATAAATTAAATGGTTTGCTCAATCAGCATGTCGAGTCTTTCAAGAAAATCGAGACTCTCGCTTCGGGTGTACATCAAAAAGCCGCTGATATTGTCGGTTATCGCGCGGAACTGGAAAAAATAGAGATTCAAATGACCGCGGTGAACACCGGAATCAACAACCTTCTGATGCTGGGAGAAAAAGTCGAAAAGCAGGGGATGGAATCGGTCAAGCTATTCGATAAAATCACGGCTCTTACCGGCCAGGTCAAGGAAACTCAAAAAATATCGGAATCTATCGCCAAAGAATGCGAAAAGATGAAACGCAATCAGGAAAATCTTCGTCTTGATGCCGGTGAAGTGATGGATTTGTTCGGTAAGTTGGCCGATCAGCGGACATTCATGGAGGAAAAATCAAAGGAGCTTAATACCGCGCTTGAAAAAACTCAGGCCCAAATTGAACTCCTTAATGAATCCGGTAATAAGGCGCAATCCCGGATGGAGGCGTATCATAAAACCCTGGCTGATATAAAAAATGAAATCAAAGAAGTGACAAGGTGCCAAGACGAATTGAAATCGGGTTTTGGTCATTTGAGTAGGGAATCGGCTCAAATTGAAGCGCTTGCGGGGAGGCTGAACCAACAGCAGTCCGATTCCGCGGCCCTTAGCGAAAAACTGACCGAACTTGAGGGACGTCTTAAGGCGGCCTTGACGTTTGAAAATAGACTTGCGGCGTTTGAATCCACGCTGAATAGACAAACCAACAATCTGGATTTGGTTTTAAGTAAACTTCCCGAGATAGAAAAAATCCAGGAGAGGATCGATCAATATAGCGTTCGGCTTAACGATATCGACGCCAAATTGGCGGGTATCACCGATACTGCTGCCGAAGTCGATCGCCTTTATCGGCAATTTTCGAAAATCAACCTTATTACTGAGGAACTTAAAGCCAGAGAACGAACTTTATCCGATGAAGAGCGATTGGTAAATAAAGCAATCAGTGCGGCCGCGCGTCTTGAGGAACTGGTCATAAAAGCCGAGCATATAGAAAAATAATAACGCATAGGGGCTTGTTTATCGAGGTCCGAATAAAATCGGACCTTTTTTATTAGCAGTAGAGTATGTCGGTAACCGGCCGGGGAACTACCATAATTAATATTGCGTAATTAAGGATGTGGGTACTATATTGGGTCTCGTGAAGATAATAACCGAAAGGACGTTATGAATAAACCTGGCGTTTTCGCTGTATTTTTATTGATAACCATGAGCGTCACGGCGACTGCCGAAAAATACGCCGGGGAATTTATGTATCTTGGCGTAGGCGGGCGGCCTCTGGCGATGGGGAACGCTTACCTGGCTGCGGATGGCGATATCTTTTCAGCTTACTATAATCCGGCAGGTTTGACTCGGATAATCGGGCATCAAGCGACATTCATGCATTCCGAAACTTTCGGGTCGCTTCTGAATCACGATTATTTGGCTTATGCCACCGCCAAATACGATGGAGTCGCGGCTATATCGATGTACCGATTGGGAGGCGGTGGGATATTTGTAACGGAGGAATATAATGGCATATTCAGGGTGAAAAGCGAAGAATCTCATGCCGATTATGTATTCAGTTTCGCTTATGGCCGTAAGCATTCGACCAAATTGGATTGGGGCGCGGCCGCCAAGATTATATATCGAAAAATTATCGATGATGACGCGCAGGGGATAGGCCTTGATGCCGGTGTTCGCTATCGTATACGCGATAATCTAACGGCGGCGGCGGTTGCTCAAGATTTGACCGGTACTATTTTGTCGTATTCGACGAGCACTAAAGAGGTGGTCAATCCAACCCTGAAATTAGGGTTGGGATATTCACGGCCGTTTGGCAATTTCAAGGCGACTCTGCTTACCGACGCCGAGATTAAGTTCGAGGGGCGCGAGCAATCGGCGCAGTTTTCGCAAAGCTGGATTTCCGGCGATACTCATCTGGGAGCGGAAATATCATACAAAGATGTTGCGGCCGTGCGGATAGGGTCGGATATAGGAAATCTGACAACCGGGGTGGGTATCAAATTTTCCCGGTTCATTCTTGATTTGGCCCTTTTAGACAATTCTGATTTGGATACGTCATATAGGGGCTCGCTGGTGGTGAGCTGGTAGATACTCAGTAAATCGGGCTAGGGACCGAAAGATAAAAAATCCTGAAACTATTTAGGTCGATGTTAACGTGGTTGCCTCGACTTTTCAAATTCATCTATACGCAGGATTAGAAATAATATCTTTTTTCCGTTTTCATTACATTCTAAAAAGCAATTGACAATCGAGTCGCAAAATTCCAAATTAAATTATGGGAAAATTTTTTTCCGTTTTGCAGGATTACAAAAAGCAAGTTGACCGATATATTTTTGAGCAGTTGCCTAAAACCCATACGATTCCTGAAATCAGCAATTTATATACGATGATGCGGGATTATCCCAGTAGGAGCGGTAAGGGCTTAAGGCCATCGATTTTATTAATATTTTGTAAGGCTTTCGGGGGCAATCCTGAAAAAGCAATTAATACGGCGGCGGCATTAGAATTATTCCAGAACTGGATAGTAATCCATGATGATATTGAGGATGGTTCGGAACTGCGTCGCGGCCTGCCGGCGCTTCACGTGAAATACGGGATGCCATTGGCGCTTAATGCTGGAGACGCGCTCGCGGGTAAAATGTGGGAATTTCTGAAGAACAACCGTAAAATTATCGGGGCGGAGACGACATTGGACGTTATCGAGCAATTCTTGATTATGTACGACCAGACAACTTCCGGGCAACATGTCGAGTTATCGTGGGTGCAAAATCATCGCTGGGATCTAACCTATGAGGATTATTTTGGGATGTGCCGCAAAAAAACCGCGTGGTACACCTGCATGACGCCTGCTTGGACGGGAGCGTTAATCGCCGGGGCTGATATAAGATTTCGGGATATTATTTTTAAGTTTGGGATGGACCTGGGAGTGGCGTTTCAAATTCAGGACGATGTGTTGAATCTTATAGGCGATGAAAAGATATACGGCAAGGAAATCGGCGGAGATCTCTGGGAGGGCAAGCGGACTCTGATAACAATCGAGTTGATGAAACAGGCCAGCGATTCGGAGAAGGCGTTTCTTAAAGAATCACTGGATATGCCAAGGGCTGAGAAGAAGAGTTCGGATATGGATAAGATCATGTCCATGATTGAACGATATGGCTGTATCGATAAGGCGATGGCTGTATCGATAGAATTGGCGACTCGGGCCAAGACCGAATTTTCCCATCTTGATGGTTCTATCGATTTATCGCAGCGAGAGATAATACTCGAGCTTATTGATTTTATGATTAACAGGAAATTCTAAGCCGAACGTCGGGGTCCTCTATAAAATCCGATTAGGCACGCAATATAGTTCACGAATATGATAGATTCAAAAAATTCCAAGAAGGCATTCGTACGCCGGATGTTCGACGATATCAGCGATCGATATGACTTACTTAACAGGGTCATTTCATTTGGTCTGGATGGTTATTGCCGTAAAAAAGCGGCTGCCCGGCACGTAAAGGACAACCGGGTGCTCGATATTTGTTCGGGAACCGGCGATATGACGGTCGAGCTGCTGAAATTCAAGGATTTTAGGGGCATGATAATTATGGGCGATTTTTCTATGGAGATGCATAAACTCGCCCGTCGAAAGCTGGATAATTTCGGTGACGGAAGGTATAAAGGGGCTGTTTGTTGGGTTTGTTGCGATGCTGAAAATATGCCGTTCAAGAATAACGTATTTGATGGCTTAATCAGCGGCTACTCGCTTCGTAACCTTGGAGATTTACGGGCGTTCGGGTCGGAAATCGGAAGAGTTCTCAGGCCGGGCGGGTCGGGGTCGTTAGTAGATGTGGCCCATCCTCCGAATAGAATATACGCCCAATTATTTTATTACTATTTCTATAAACTGATTCCTTTAATGTCGCGGTTGTTTACTCGAAAGAAATACGCTTATAAATACTTACCAGTTTCATTAAGGACTTTTTTCCGGCAACCCGAAGTCTTAGAACGGCTTGTGTCGGACGGTTTGGGGGGCGGTTACGAAAATTTGCTGGCTGGGGCGGCGGCGCTATATAAACTTAAAAAAAGTGATTAGAAGATTAGGTCTCCAAAGCCTGTTAATAGCGACCGCAATTGCGGCCTTGGTGCCGTTTCTTTTGGGGTGCGGCCGAAATGAGCAACAACTCCCCAAGCGTGAAAATTCGGTTGAAACCAAAGCGGCGGAAGTACTTGATGGCGATACTTTTCGGACAAATAACGGCAAAAAAGTGAGAATCGCGGGTATTGACACGCCTGAAGCAGGCGAGAAATTTCATGACGAAGCCAAAGCCTATTTATCAAGTTTGATTTTTGAAAAGGAAATTTCAATAAAACCGATACCGGCGGGGAAGGATAGATATGGGCGGACTTTGGCGGAAGTTTTCGTGGACACTACGAATGTCGGTATTGCGATGATAAAGCGAGGATATGCATATTTGTATCTGTTTGGCGATGATAGTTATCTTAAGGGAAAATATCTTCCCTTTTTAATAGAGGCGATGAAGCAGAAAGTGGGTATTTGGGGGTTGCAGCCACCCAAGCCCGAAACCTATTATATAAGGGTCAAGGGTTCGTATCGATTTCATAGGCCGTATTGTCCGAGTTTGAAGGGGGCTAACCCTAAGAATCTTAAAAGAATAAAGACGCGTCTGGAATGTTTTGAAGAGGGGCTTTCCCCCTGTCGAAATTGCCGTCCCTAATCTTGATTCAAGGCGAGTGTTATAATGCCGATAACAATAACGAGGTAATTTATGCCATCGATATTGGTTATCGAAGACAAGGACAGCATGCAAAAGATGCTGACGGCCACGCTCGAATCGGAAGGTTTTGATGTGGAGGCGGTCAGCGATGGGCAGGCTGGCGTTGATAAAGCTCGTGAAAAACGGTTTGATGTCATTTTGACCGATCTGAAACTGCCCAAGATGGATGGAATCCAAGTGCTCTCTGAAGTGAAAGAGATTGACCCGGAAGCGCCGATTATCGTGATGACCGCTTATGGCACGGTCGAGACAGCCGTGCAAGCGATGCGTATGGGGGCTTTCGATTTTTTGACCAAACCATTTGATACTGACCATCTTTCGTTAATTATCAAGCGGGCCATGGAGAACCGCCGCTTAGTGGCTGAAAATTCGCTGCTTCGAGAGGAACTTGGTCGAAACCATGGATTAAACGATATAATCGGGGTTTCGGAAAAGATAAAGGAAGTATCTGAATTGGCCCGCAAAGTCGCACCATCGGAGACGACAGTATTGTTTTTGGGCGAATCAGGAACGGGAAAAGAATTATTCGCCAGAGCGATCCATCAGCTATCGAATCGAGCGAAAGGTCCGTATGTGACAATTAATTGCGCCGCAATACCTCACGAACTACTCGAAAATGAATTGTTTGGTTCGGAAAAGGGGGCTTATACCGGTTCGGTGGCCCGCAAAATGGGAAAATTCGAGATTGCTGACGGTGGCTCGATTTTCTTAGACGAGATTGGGGACCTTGACGTATCCCTTCAAGCGAAACTATTGCGGGTGCTTCAGGAAAAAAACATTGAACGATTGGGAGGCAATAAAGTCATTCCCGTTGACGTCAGGGTGATTGCCGCCTCGAACGTTGATTTGAAAGAGGCGATTAATAAAAAGAAGTTTCGCGAGGATTTGTATTATCGTTTATCAGTTTTTCCGATAACTATTCCGCCTTTGAGGGAGCGGCCTGAAGATATTCCGCATCTGGCGAATTATTTTATTGAAAAATATTGCCGAGAGATGAACAAGAAACCGGCTAAATTATCGCGGGAAGCGGCTGTCATTCTCGGTAAATACCATTGGCCGGGGAACGTCAGAGAACTCGAGAACACGATAGAACGAGCGATAATTTTATGCGGCGACGGCTCTATTCTTCCTGAACATTTAGCGATTAGAATAACCTCCGCGTCTGAAATCCGCTTAAGAGACGGAGCCGGACTTAAGGAGGTCGGCGCTTACGCGCAGGCCGAGGCCGAAAAAGGGTTAATAAAGCGGGTATTGGCCGAAACCAAAGGGAACAAGAAAAAAGCCGCGGAAATATTAAAGGTCGATTATACGACGTTGTTTGAAAAACTGAAAAAATACGGCCTTCAAGACAAAGACAACTGATAGTATTACTTAACGCCGAATTTTACAGCGATATATATTCATTCATAAAAACGCGTTTGCGTTGTAATCGAAATTATTTAAGCAATATCATCTGTTTGGTCTCCGCGGGGATTCCATCGATATATAACCTGCATAGATATAATCCCGAATTCAGCCCCTTGGCATCCCAGGTAAATTTATGTTCACCGGCTATTTCCTCTTTGCAATCAATAGATGCCACTACTTTGCCCAATATATCGAAAATCTTTATTGATGCTTTCGATGTTTTGGGTAACCGGTAATAGATAACCGTTGATGAGTTGAATGGATTGGGGTAGTTTTGAAGGAGCGCGAGATGCGAGGGAGCAGGCAAATCCGGGTCATCAACGTTCAGCGGCAGCGGCCCCAGAGAGCCATTGGGGTTTATATTCTGTAGATAAATATCGCCATCCGTATCATAACGATTGTCTTGCCACACGGCAATAACCTGGTAATGAACGTTCACGCAAGATACCAGATAACCTTTGGGGCTTGGCAAAGAACTCATGGCGGTGGGCCAGTTAGACCATTGAGGCGTTCCATCTATATCGACTTTAAGCGCGTTAATCAAACAATCGGTGACATCGTTAGGTGATTGTCTGTAGATGATGATTGCGCCGTCCGCTTGCGGCCAGGCCTGCACAAAGCTCAGACTAGGGATACCAAGAGGAATTAATTCAATGCCTTCCGGATTCCAAAGCGGTGTTCCCATTGAATCAAGGCATTGACCGACGATTCCATCATAATTTTGATTAATGTCTGATTCGGGAAAGAAGAACATAATGTGTGGCGAAGCCGGCGATTTGGCTATGGCCGGCTGTCCCTGTAATCGGGAGACCATAGTTGATAGCAGCACGCAATTCGACTGCCATGCCAGGCTGCCATCCGATTTAACATGCTGGGCATATGCGTGAAGTTCATTATTACGCGAATCATACCAATAGCAATATACTCCTCCGGCGCCATCGCCAATCATTTCCGGTTTCATCTGGGGCCCCAGGCCGCCGGCATCGGATACCAGAACGGTGTCATTAAGCCAAAGGCTGTTACCGGCAGAATCAAGTTTGCATACATAAATGTTTTTGGGCGGCCACCAGCCCCCCGAAAGCGCTTTCAAATAAAGAATGACGGCGCCATCATTATTTGAAGATACCACCCGGGGAAATGATAATCCGTATTCGGAATAGTATTTTTTTATTGCCGGAGACCAGAGGTCCTGCCCGGTCGAGCTCACTTTGCGGACGCAGATGGTATCATCAGCCTGCCAGATAAATACGGTATTATTGCCAGATGTTATTGCGACCTGCGGAATATATTCGTCCACGGTATTATCAGAAATCGTTAGGCCATCGGCACCCCAGAGAAAATTACCGGCAGTGTCGATTTTATAGGCGTAAATATCCCAATCGCCGCCGTTTCGAATATCGTTTACAACTAATATTGCGTTATCATGGTTATCGACGGTCATGTCATAATCGGTCACCCATGAATTCTGGGAGTGATTGCTTATGCAAAGACCGAACGAATCCCAACGGGCCGTACCGGTTGAGTCAAGATACTGCATGTACATGTCGTAATTCCCCGAAGCGGTATTATACCAGCTGATATAACATCCGCCGTTCGATGTAGCAGCTATTTTCGGTACTGCCTGTGCGCCCGATTGATTCGTTATTATCAAATTTGTGTCGGAATAAATAGGCCATTGGCAATATAGATTGCCGCCAAGTACCTGGCTTATGCCGATAATGGCGATTGGCATAATTAATTTTGAAAGATTCATTATCGCTCCTTTCGTTCGCCCCCACGAAAATAATTATAATTATAGATTACTAAATTAAATAAAATTGTCAATTATTATGATATTGAAATAATCCGGAGAGGCAGGGATTCGAACCCTGGGAACCTTTCGGCTCAACGGTTTTCGAGACCGCCCCGTTCGGCCACTCCGGCACCTCTCCGGAGTCGAATATATCAAAAATGCGCCAAAAGGGAAATAAATTTTAAATGGCCGCTTGATAATAATGAAAATTCAGGTTTCCATCGGACAGCCATCAACATATAATTAATATGTATGAAACAGTATAAAATTTTCGATGGGCATATTGATACACTGACAGCATTATATGATTCAGAACATCGCCAAGTAAGGAGTTTTATCGACTCAAGCGCTGTTGGACATGTGGATATACCCAGGGCTCGGAAAGGCGGCATGGCGGGTGGTTTTTTCGCAATTTGCACTCCTCCGCCTCAATCATCTCAATATAAAGACCCATTTTTCGGGTTGGATTTAACCGCTAATGGTTACACTGTAAAATATCCGCCGCCATTGGAATCCGAATATTCGGAAAATTTCGTCAACTGCGTGATTGATTTCGCGTTCAAACTTGAAAGCCAGTCGGCCAACCAATTTAAATTAGTACAAAATTACCTGGAATTGATGCGATGCATTGAAGATGAAATATTGGCGGGAATCATTCATATCGAAGGAGCCGAACCCATTAAAACTGACCTAAGCAATTTGCCTGTTTATTATGAAAAAGGGGTCAGATCAATTGGTTTGGTGTGGAGTAGGCCAAATGAATTCGGTTTTGGCGTTCCTTATCGCTATCCAAGCACTCCCGATATAGGTTCGGGATTAACAAGGGCAGGATTAAAGCTTGTCGATGCCTGCAATGAACTTAAGATTATAATCGACCTGGCTCATATCAACGATAAAGGATTCTGGGATGTTGTCGCAAGGTCTAAGCAGCCAATTGTCGTAAGCCATACCGCGGTTCACACTCTTTGTCCAGCCAGCCGAAATATCACCGATAGACAGATAGACGCCATAGGCGATAGCGGCGGCGTTATTGGGATTTGGTTTGAGCCGACACATATTCAATACCAATCCGGCGGCGGCGGGAAGCCCATCTCGGATGTTACCGCCGGCCAAATCGCTAAGCATATCGAATATATCGCGGAAAGAATCGGAATCGACCACGTGGCAATCGGGTCGGATTTCGATGGGGCGGATATGCCGAGCGAAATCTCCGATGTATCTTGCTATCCATGGCTAATGGGAAAATTGGCTGACATTGGTTATTCAACCAGCGAATTAGGGAAAATCGCTATGGGCAATTGGTTAAGAATAATCAGAACGATCTGGGGGGAATGAATTGCTTAGGCGATAATTAAGTCCCTATCGGGTAAATTACCACAATGATTTGCAGCGCCGGTTCCGGCACGCCAAAGGCGTGAAGAAACCCGACACTTCCACCGTAATCGATAGGGTTATTTGATTTGCGGCAACTATAACTCCGGTTAATTTTTATATACGCATGGGTGTCGGGTTTCTTTGTCCGGCTTGGCCGGACACCGGAACTTGGTTCGGGGTGCGTTACTTATTTAAAATACTACGGAAATCTCTTGGACGTAATCTTAAGCCCATATAGCCGGTAAGGCTGATTATCAAGAAGGCTGCCAAATGTTCTTTTTGAGCGCCGAGAAAAACGGCTATCAAACCATATATCGGCGGCATAGCGCAGATTACAGAAATCGTAAGCGTAATTTTTCTCATGATTGAGGCAAGCAGGATTTTATCGACTGGATTCGGAGAAATTAAAACAGGTTTCAACATGGCTTTTTTAACCGCAAAACCAGCTCCGATATCGGCAATACCCAATATAGCCAAGGCAATAGTCGGGACCGATATTGAGGAGAAAGCGGTTGCCGTGGATGCGAAATATGATCCTACGATAAAGCAAATCGCGTTAGAAAAGAGCACTATAGCGATTCCAATGGGAGTCGCTCGCCCAATTTGTTCAAGGATTTCGTTTTCGGTTAGCATCGATTTCTCACCGTCTTAAAAAAGGATTTCATGATTTCGGCGACCCGTTCTTCAAGTATACCGGGGACCACTTCCAGTTGATGGTTCAGCCTGATATCTTGCACTATATTATAAAGTGACATACAAGCTCCAAATTTAGGGTCCTTCGCGCCGAAAACTAAACGTCTTACTCTTGCCAGAACGAGTGCTCCTGCGCACATGGCGCATGGTTCCAGGGTACAATAAGCGATACAATCATCAAGGCGCCAGGTTTCTAAATGATTTGCCGCCGCCGTTATTGCCAAGATTTCGGCATGCGCGGTTGGATCGCAGAGTGCCTCGGTGCGATTATGTCCTTTGCCGATTACCATCCCCTCATGGACGATAACACAACCGACAGGGACTTCATCCTCCACGGCAGCCTTTTCGGCTTCGGCGATAGCCATTTCCATAAAATATTTGTCGTTGGGTTCAAACATCATGGCAATTGTTTTTATTAGAAAATTCAAAAAAAATCAAATAGTTCTGTAGAAAAATTATAACCCCAAGATAAACAAGCGCTTACGGATAAGGCCCAGGTTCCGCCTTTAAGATAGTCAACTCTCAGCGGGTTTTGATTTGGAAAGTGCTGTAGCAATCAGCCCAAATCTGGAATCCGTTGACAAATGCCGATTAAACAGAATATGTCCTCGATTTTTATAGGTTCGCCTATTCCATAAGCCTGGCCGTATTTTGTTCCTATCAAATTACCATTTGCTCTGGCCATGGATTCCAGCGACCAGAGGTAATCGCGATTTTTCTCGGGATTTAGAAATTGCGATTTGTGCGCCGACAAGGCCTCAATCCAGCGGTCAAATTGATTAGTAATATCCACGATGAATGTCGGCGAGATTTCCGGAGGTAAAAAGAAATGGAACATAGCGGAAATGGAATGTGGCTCCTCATCGATAGGCAGTTTTTTTAAAGTAGCGTAATTAGCGGCGTTGATTGCAATCTGACCTGTGGCCAGATGGTCGGGATGGCCGGCTCGTTTGCCATGCCCGCCCTGCCAATAAGGGGCGAGAATAATTTTTGGTTTGTGTCTTCTGATTATTCGGGCGATTTCCAGGCGATTTTGGTAGTTATCCATGACCTGACAATCGCCGTAATCAAGCGTTGCCAAAATTTTTGAACCCATGATATCGGCTGCCCGGAGAGCTTCTTGCTCGCGAATCTCCGGCGTCCCGCCGGTTCCCATTTCGCCGCGTGTTAGATATACAAGGCCGGTGCGATAACCGCGTTCGGCTAGTTTTATCAACAGGCCGCCGCACCCGACTTCAACGTCATCAGGGTGAGCGCCGATTGCCATTAAATCGACCTTTGGAAATTCAGCCATTATTTTTCTCCGTTTTATCAAGCGCGATTATTTTTATGTTTAGATTAACATTAGTTATATTTTTATCTATCAAAGGTTAAAATGCAAGGGATTATGGAGAGGTTCCTTCGGCTTGATGGATGTATTCAGATTATTGTTATCTTTGGGAATCATTGAAAGAGCAAGAATTGATTCGATTAAAGCTTGCATATCATCATTATCTGGCCTATATTTAATCCCATTATGATAAATACTAAATTAACCCCGATAAACAAGTTGAATCTTCCGCAAATGTTGGCTCAAAGCCGCAAGGAGTTTGGGACGAATGTGGCGATGCGTTATTTTGACGGCGAAAGATTCAGAGAGCTCACCTACGATGGATTTTATCGTATGGTGATGCAGGCGATTTCGGCTTTGCGTAAAGCCGGAGTGAAGTCCCAAGATAAAGTCGGCATTCTATCGGAAAACAGGCCTCACTGGGGCGCGGCTTATTTCGCCAATTTATTTAATGGCGGGATAAATGTGCCTCTGGATGCTTTGCTAAAACCGCAGGAATTGCCTTATATCATTCATCATTCAGGGATTAAAGTCATTGTCGCTTCGGCGAAATATATCCCTGATCTCGAAACCATTAAGGATAAAATTGAGTCGTTGGAGACTATCATTACGATGGACCCAGGTGACTCTGCATATCCATATTTATTAGCTGATGATAATCCTCCTATCCTGGAACCGCCGGGAACATCGCTTGATGAATTGGCCGCCGTCATTTACACCTCGGGTACTACCGGATTGGCCAAGGGTGTCATGCTTTCACACGGCAATATTACATCCGATATTTGGGCGATGGTCAACGCGATGGATTTATATGAGAGCGATAATTTTATTTCCATTCTGCCTCTTCATCACACGTTCGAATGCACCTGTGGGTTCTTGACCCCCATTAGTTTCGGTTCGTGTATCACCTACGCCCGAGGGCTGGCATCCAAACAAATAGTTGAGGATATTAAAAACAATAAGGCCACTATCTTGTTAGGGGTGCCTTTGGTATTCGAAAAGATGTTTACCGGTTTAAGCAAGGAAATTGCCAAAAAGCCGCAGTTTACCCGCGCCATTTTCAAAACGACTTATGGGCTATCGAAAATAATCAAAAAGACCGTTAAACTTGAAGCTGGGGGCATGTTGTTTTCAAGTTTAAGAGAAAAGGCAGGCTTATCATCGCTGCGGTTGATGGTGGCCGGCGGCGCGCCAATGATTCCTGAAATAGCGGAAGCTTTTAATATCATGGGATTCAGGTTGATTCAAGGGTACGGATTGACGGAATCGGCTCCCGTATTAACCCTTAATCCCTACGAAAATTATCGCAATGATTCTATCGGCAAGCCCTTGCCGGGAGTCACCTTAAAAATCGATAACCCCAATTCTCAGGGTATTGGGGAGATTATAGCCAAAGGACCGATGGTGATGAAAGGTTATTATAAAAACCCCGAGGCGACGGCGACGGTTCTTAAAGATGGATGGCTATATACGGGCGATTTAGGCTGGGGCGATGATGATGGATTTTACTATATTGCCGGCAGGTCGAAGAATGTTATCGTTACTCCCGGTGGCAAAAATGTTTATCCGGAAGAGATTGAATTCGCGCTTAACAGATCGCCGTTTATTTTAGAATCGCTGGTTATGGGAAGGCCTTTGGAAAGCGGTGGGGGAGAGGAAATCGAAGCTATCATCGTGCCCGACATGGAATATTACAGCGCCAGGGCCGCCGAGAAGGGTATTGATTTGAATGAAATGAATATAGAAAAAACAATCAAGCTTGAAGTATCTAAACAATGTCAGGAGTTGGCCGATTACAAGCGAGTCAAATATGTAATGTTAAGAAATTCCGATTTCGAAAAAACATCGACCCGGAAAATTAAAAGGTTTCTCTATTACAATAAAGAGCTTAAGGTTCCCTCCGGCCAAAAGAAGAGGTAACAAATATGAATTTCGGCGTAATATTGGCAGGCGGCAAAGGAGAGAGATTTTGGCCTTTGTCAACTCGTGAAAGGCCCAAGCAACTTTTAACACTGTCATCGGGTAAATCGATGCTGGAAGAGACGCTTGAGCGTTTGGAGGGATTTATTCCGTTAGAAAGGATTTTGCTTGTAACGGGCGCCAACCTTCAACACGGCATAATGTCGACAATCAAGAATTTAAAGTCGGAAAATTTGCTTCTTGAGCCGCTGGGGAAAAATACTTGTTTGGCGCTGGCTTTAGCGGCCGCTCACATTAACCGAATCGATCCAGAAGCGGTGATGATAGTGCTTTCATCTGATCACATGATTCAACCAAAGGAGCAGCTTGTCAAGATTTTAGGCGTTGCCGCTGAACTGGCGGCTCGCGAAGACAAGATGATTACCATCGGAATAATCCCCAGCCGGGCTGAAACGGGCTATGGGTATATACAAGTCGGTCCTAAGGCGGCTGAAATTGGCGGCGTGAAATTTTTCGAGGTAGCTGGTTTCAAAGAAAAGCCCGAAAGGACTAAAGCCCAAGAATATTATCTCGATCGTAAGCATCTGTGGAATTCCGGAATGTTCGTTTGGAGCGTAAAGACATTTCTAAAAGCGCTCGATAAATATATGCCACAGATGAGCGCATGTTTGACTAAATATAGGGAATCGCTCGAAAAAAATGAAAACGGCGAGGCTTTAAGGTGCCTTTATAACGACTGCGAAAGCATCTCGGTAGATTTTGCAATCTTGGAAAAAGCCGATAACGTACTATGCGTCAAGGGCGATATCCGCTGGGACGATGTGGGATCATGGCTGGCCCTGCAGAGAATTCACCCTCCTGATAAAGAAAATAATATTATTCTCGGCGAAGTGTTAACACAGGATTGTTATGAATCGATTATGGTCAACGCAACCTCGGAAGGCATGGTGGTTGGATTCGGTATTTCGGATCTGGTGGTCGTGAAAACGGACAAAGTCGTTATGGTCGCTCATAAAACCAGGGTTGGCGAATTGAAAGATTTATTGAGTAAACTGGATAAAGATGAGAAATATCAAAATTACTTATAGCCTCGCGATTTTATTATTTTTGTCATATTTATCTTGTATGGGGTTGAGCGGACGGGTTCGCCCCGCGCGAGATACTAGAATAGCCGCGGAAGTCAGATTCGATCCTCTGGGATTCCCAGGGGACGATTCGGTGATTACCGGACACGGCGGCATGAAATCGAGAGCGGCGACGGCAGTCGATAATCAAGAACAAGCCCAATCGGATTCAGCGGTTTATGCCGGATTGAATAGCGCTGAAGAACGGACGATATTCAGGGTTCAGGTTTATTCGACAAAATCCTATGATGATGCCCAACAATATGCTTTATCGATAAAGGCTCTTTTTCCGGAAGGGGTGACGGTTGAATATCATGTGCCATATTATAAGGTTCAGGTTGGGCAATTCAGCAATTCATCGGATGGGCAATTGTTTTTGGAGAAGGTGAAGCAACTCGGGTTTGAAAACGCCTGGTTGACGCGAGTCATTAAATGACTGCTGAATTATTCGATTTGAAATCGGTCACGGGATATTTGAAACAAGGCGGGGTGGTATTGGCCCCAACCGACACCGTTTGGGGTTTAATGTGCGATTTTGAGAATCGGTCCGGACTTAACAAGATACTTAATCTAAAACATTCTCAATCTCGTCCATTTGCTTTGCTGTTTGATGACTGGGGAAAGTCGGAATCATTTGGATTGGTTATTCCCGATTATGTCGCGAAATTGGCCGCGAAGTTTTGGCCGGGGGCAATGACGATTGTTTTAAAATCAGCCAGTCCGCGTATTGGATATGTGGCAGGGCCGGGAAACACAATTGGGATTCGGATACCCGCTGTTGCTGAATTGTTGTATTTGATTAATGAATTCGGTAAACCCTTAGCGGCGACAAGCGCCAATTTCACGGGCCAACCGGCGGCGGCGGCATTATCGCAGATCCCTGATGAGATTAAAAAGAATGTTGATGTCATATATAACATATCGGTTGAGCTTTCAGGAACGGCATCAACGGTAATCGATTGCACCGGTCCGGCGTATAAAATCATAAGGCAGGGAGATATTAAAAACGATAATATTGAAGCGGTGGTTGCAAATTGATGGGTCAAAACAAAGCTTTCAAACTCCTGATAGTTTGTACCGGAAATACCTGCCGTTCCCCTATGGCGGAGGGCATAGCCAAAAAGATAGCCAAAGAGAAGGGGCTTGATAATTTTATAATCAGTTCGGCGGGTACCGGCGCTGTGGATGGTTATCCGGCTACAGATTATGCCATAGAGGCGGCCAAACACTGGGATATTGATATCAGTTCTCATCGATCGAAGGCTTTGACAAAACAGATGGCCGGTGATGCCGACCTGATTTTAACGATGGCCCCGGAACACGCGGAGTGGGTAATATCGATGGACAAAAATCTAAAAGATATTACCTATGTTTTAAAAGGGTTCCCTGAACCATACCGACGAGGGCAAGCGAGGGTAGATGACCCAATAGGCGGGAATCTGGAGCAATATAACCAGACGTTCATGGAATTGGATGAAATACTGCGCAGGATATTTCCCGATATAGTTGCCATGGCGGAGAAACAAAACTAATGGCGAGGTCCACCATACTATTTTTATTTGTTTCGGCGACAATTCTTTGCGAGTTGGCGATTTTGCCTTATCTTGATAGCGGTTCTTTAAAAGCTGAGTCGATCGAAACCAAAATTGAAACGGTCATGCCGATTCAATCTTCGGTTTCGGAAGATTTATTCGGGGAAGATTCGAGTTGGTGGGTCAGGGAAGTCGATAATTCCGCGTTCGGGGTCGGCGAATATTTGGAATTAGGTATAAGCTATGGCATGATATCGGCCGGTTGGGCCACTATGAGTATACCCGAGATGATTGATTGTGATAATAAAAAATGCTATCGAATTGTATCTATTGCCAATTCCAACGATTTTGTTTCGATGTTTTATCCAATCAGGGATACCGTGGAAAGCCGTGTCGATTCACAGGGGATATTTACGCGCTATTTCCGTAAGCATCTACGCGAGGGAGGATATAAAACAGATAAGACTACTATTTTCGATCAGCGGCGGCATCTGGCTATAACCGGAAAAGATACTATCACCACTTACGCGTTCGTGCAGGACGTTTTGTCGTCTCTTTATTATATTCGTACGCAAAACATTTCGCCGGGCGAAGATATATTTATTGATAATCATACCGACAAAAAAAATTATCCTTTAAAGGTAATAGTGCATGGCCGCGAAAGGGTTGAAGTGCCGGCCGGGAAATTTGATTGCTTGGTAGTGGAACCGGTGATGCGTTATGAGGGAATATTTAAAGCCAAAGGAAAAATAAAAATCTGGTTAACTGATGACCAGTATAAAATTCCGGTTAAGATGCAATCAGAAGTTAATATGCTTGGTTCAATTTCGGCCAAGTTAAAAAAATTCAGGTATGGCGAAATCAACAAAAAAGAATAAGCCGGCCGATTTAAACAAGGTTAAGCGATATTCGCTTGGCAGGCGTTCCACCAAGTCGGATATAAGAAAGTTCGCGGGCGCAATCGGGACGATTAGACCATTTTTCGACGCCTTGCCCGAATTTTTAAAAGCGGCGGATTTAAAAAATCTGGCCATAGCCATAATAAAGGCCAGGCGAGATAAAAGGGGATTAATATGGATGATGGGCGCGCATCCGCTAAAAGTGGGATTATCACCGGTAATAATCGATTTATTGAAAAATGGGTATATAACGCATATCGCGGTCAATGGTGCGTTTGTTATTCATGATTTGGAGATAGCCTTCTGGGGCAGGACTTCCGAAGAAGTCTCTGATACGATACGAGACGGCAGTTTTGGTATGGTTGAAGAGACACCGCGATACCTGGCGGAGGCCGTTTTGAAAGCTACCGAAAATGCCGGTTTGGGAGAGGCAGTGGGGGCTTATATAGAGGGAAAATCGCCAGATTTTCGAAAGTATTCGGTTGTATATGAAGCCTATCGACGACATATCCCGCTGACCGTTCACGTCGGAATTGGAACGGATACTATCGCCCAACATCCTGAATATGACGCGGCCGCATGGGGTCGAAAAAGCCATCTTGATTTTCGAATTCTGGCGAATGCGGTAAAATCCTTGAATAGCGGCGGGGTTGTGCTTAATATCGGTTCGGCCGTAACATTGCCGGAAGTGTTTTTGAAAGCGTTGACCGTCGGAAGGAATTTAAGCGGCAGGATAGAGAATTTTACTGCGGCCAATTTCGACATGATTCAACATTATCGGCCCAATGAAAATGTAGTGCGTCGGCCAATCTTGAACGGTGGCAAAGGATATAGTATCACAGGACATCATGAAATTATGTTGCCGCTCTTGGCGGCAGCCATCAAGTCATATGAAAGGTAAGATACAGGCATGGACAAAATAGTTGAATGCGTACCGAATTTTTCCGAAGGACGTCGTCCGGAGGTTATTGCCGAAATAGTCAAAGAAATTGAAGCGGTTGAAGGGACAGTGATGCTCGATCAGGAGATGGATAAAGACCACAATCGAGCGGTCGTCACATTTGTGGGGGAACCGGAAGTTGTACTAGAAGCGGCTTTCAGGGCGATAAAGAAAGCTTCCGAATTGATTGACATGGAAAAGCATACAGGGGAACATCCTCGAATGGGCGCTACCGACGTCGTGCCTTTTATTCCGGTATCCGGCGTAACCATGGCGGCCTGTGTCGAGCTCGCCAAGAGGCTTGGCGAAAGAGTCGGCACAGAGCTTGAGATTCCGGTTTATTTATATGAAGAAGCGGCCAGTCGTCCCGATAGGCAAAACTTGGCCGATGTTCGTAAGGGAGAATATGAAGGAATAAAAGAGGATATTCTAGTCAACCCCGACCGCAAACCGGATTACGGCCCATCAAGGACACATCCCACGGCGGGAGCGATTGCTATCGGGGCGCGGCAGTTTTTGGTGGCGTTTAATGTTTATTTGGGCACAACCAATCTTGATATCGCCAAGAATATTGCCAACGCCATTCGCTTTCAGACAGGCGGATTCCGATTTGTGAAAGCCATGGGTTTCGAGATTAAGGAACGTCGGCAGGTTCAGGTGTCGATGAATCTGGTGAATTATAAAGGGACTCCCATTTTTAGGGTTTATGAGGCTATCAAAGCGGAAGCAAGACGATATGGCGTTCCTCTTGTGGGTTCGGAAGTAGTCGGATTAACGCCCCTTGAAGCGATAGTCCAGGTGGCCGATTATTATCTGGGGCTGGAGAATTTTTCGATGGACCAAATTCTTGAGTCGAAACTGAAATCCCCCAAATTGGCAGCCAAGGGTTCGATGAAGAATTTTCTTGAGCAGGTTCAATCCAAAGAGCCGACTCCAGGCGGGGGTTCGGTATCGGCGTTGGCGGGGGCTCTGGCGGCGGCATTAGGAGAGATGGTCTGTCGTCTCACTATCAGCCGGAAAGCTTATGAAGAGGTCAAGGAAGAATTCCGCGAAATACGAAGAAAACTTGACGCATTGAGAATCGAGTTAACTTATCTGATAGAAAAGGACGCGCGTAGTTTCGACGCGGTGATTCTGGCGATGAAAAAGCCAAAATACACGGACCAGGAAATAGAAGTCCGCGATAAAGCAATTGAAGAGGCGACCAAAGTCGCGGCAAGCGTTCCTTTGGAAGTGATGGAGAAAACCGTACAAATTATGCAATATCTGCCCATGATAGCCGAAAAAGGAAACATCAATTCGGTATCGGATGCCGGCGTCGCCAACTTAATGGCCAAATCCGCGGTTGAGGGAGCGTCGATGAACGTGAGAATCAATTTGGGCGGCCTCAAAGACAAAACCTTTGCGGACAATATAAAGACAAAAATGACGGCCATGCTTAAAGAAAGCGAAAAGCTATTCGAAAAGACCAAATCTATAGTTGAGAGCAAACTTGGATGACGAAACAATATATCGATCTGCACGTTCACACGAATGCTTCCGATGGGATTTTATCGCCGGCCGAGGTTGTCCAGGCGGCCCGCGAAAAAAAACTTAAAGCGATTGCGATAACAGACCACGATACAACCGATGGTTTTGTCGAAGCGCTCGGCCATGTGGGCGACAGCGACCTGGAACTTATTCCGGGGGTTGAGTTGTCGTGCACGTTTTCGGGCAATGACGTTCATGTTCTCGGTTATCTTATTGATTATAAAAACCCCGAATTTATCAAGACAATCAAAAAATTCCGTGAGGAAAGGCTAAATCGGGGCAAAGCGATGGTGGCCAAACTGAACGATTTGGGTATTAATTTGAGCATCGACACTGTAACCGAAATCGCTGGAAACGCCGCGATGGGGCGTCCTCATATAGCGGATGCGTTGGTCAGAGAGGAATTTGTTCAAACTTATGATGAGGCATTTGCCCGCTATCTGGGATATCATGCGCCGGCATATATTCCTAAAAAGCATCTTGAAGTCGAGCACGCGATAAATATCCTTCATTTAATCGGCGGGTTAGCGGTGCTGGCCCATCCCGGAACATTGGATCACGATGAATACATACCATTGTTCGTGGATATGGGATTGGATGGTTTGGAAGCTTATCATTCTCTTCACGACCGCAAGAGAATAGAGCACTACAAAAACATGTGCAAAAAATATAACTTAGTGTGTACCGGCGGCTCGGATTGTCACGGACCGCGCAAAGGCAAAATGCTGATGGGTTCGATGCGTGTTCCATATGAGTGCTTGGAGAATATGAAAAAGCGGGTGGAAAACAGATGAAAACAACAATCGTCAATATCATTTTAGTGGTCGCGACCTGCTTTTCGGTGACGCAAGCGTTGACCAATAATGAAATCATTGCCGAATTTCAAGCGATGAGAAACGGTCAAGCGTCGGTAATTACGGTTGAGACCGAAGCTCACTCTAAGTGCGGCCTGGGGATAAGTATCGCTTTGATGAATATCAAAGACCAGATAGGCGAAGAATTATATAAACAGCTTTTATTGCGGCCAACGCTACCGGCTGCTTTACCGACCGAACATTTCATTATCCATTATGCCACTGCCGGTGTGGATACTCCTTATCAGGCAAGCGTCGATGTTAATCCGGCAAACGGAATACCGGATTATATCGACAGCGCGGCGATAATATTTGAACATGTATGGACAACGGAAATCGATACGTTGATGTATCCGCCACCGCCGGCGGATGGAGCCAATGGGGGCGATTCGCGATATGATGTTTACATACGTAACCTCGGCGCGGGCTACTATGGTATGACATATCCGGAGACACAGTTAAATAATCGCCAATGGACAAGTTATATCGAGGTTGACAATGATTATGTGGGATTTGAAGGGTATGAAGGGCGGCCGCTGGAAGCTTTAAAGGTAACCGCCGCGCATGAGTTTTTCCATTCTATCCATTTCGGGCTTGATTCATACGAGTACGATTATCGCGATAACCAACAATCTCAACCTCAACCATGGTGGTTGGAAGCCACGGCAGTATGGATGGAAGATGTTATTTATCCCGATATAAACGATTATCTTATTTATTTGCCTTACTTCTTCAATTATCCCAGAATCGGTTTAGGCAATTTTGAAGGAGCATCCGGTAACCATCCGTATGCGTCGTGTGTTTGGCCGCGATATCTGGATAAGAAATTCGGCCGAGATGTAATTCGCCAAATTTGGTTGGATTGCGCCGCGATAGCAGGTTATAACTTGCTTCCATCGATAGATGAAGTCTTATCTCGACCCGATTCAAATTATAATTCGTCATTTGAACAGGCGTTTAGAGAATTTACTTGCTGGAATTACTTCACCGGAACCAGGGCGGATACTATAAAGAAATACCCCGATTCGCATCTCTGGCCGCCTATTCGTAGGCGGATGGCGTTTACGCAGAGCCCGTTTCTTTATCCGATTTACGATACGATTCGAACAACGGATGCGGCCGCCGGCGATACTCTTCCGCAGCCGCTGGGAGCCAACTATATTATCATTCGTCCCTGGCGCTGGCCAGGCGGATTACGATTTTACTTTGATGGCGATGACTTATCGGGATTTTCGTGGGCCGTAAGCGTAGTTGGTTGGAAACGGGGAAACGACAGCTTATTTTTCATGGCACCGTCGCCGGGGACAGGGGAAGGGACGCTGGCGGTCAGAGATTGGTACCGATATGATTCGCTGGTGTTTATTCCGGCGGTATTCGGGATGATACCGGGGTATGACCCTTACGGCTACGCGTTCAGAGTGGAGTACGATCCGAGCCTGACTGGTAATGTCCCGATATTCGACTCCTTGCCTTATCTGGTATATGTCAACGCAGGGGATTGCGCCGAAGTTGATATTCATGCCACGGATGCCAACTGCGATTCGATTCGGATTTACGCC
>JAAYTW010000210.1 GCA_012517955.1 Candidatus Zixiibacteriota bacterium
AATCGCCAGATTGACTTTATAATCGCGTAATAATTCGATTTCCGGTTTTTCCAGATTGACTCCGTGTACAGCCAAGCTTCTTTCATTAAGCAATCCAAACTTGGCAAAACGTTCGGTGGCGCGTATCCCATATTGGGCCAGCGACTCTTTTTGGTCTACTTCATCCTCAGCCAAATGAAAATGATGTCCGGCATTATATAATTTTGTCGCTTCGGCGATTTTCCGGAGACTATTATCCGATAATGTCAACGATGCATGAAGGCCAACCATCGCCGACACTCTTTCGCCCTTAATGCCAACCGGCCATTTACTTAACGCATTCACCGATTCTTTGAGCGCGATGTCCAATATCCTAGTACCTTCACGGTCCGATAACTCAAAACAGATCGAACCGCGCAAGCCAACAGATTTAAAAGCTTCGGCGATTAGTTCCAGCGAATCTTTCACGGTGAATTGGCTGGCATGATGGTCCACTACCGCCGTGACGCCGGATTGTACCGATTCGCAGAGCCCGACAATCGCCGAATAGTAGATATCATCGCGACCCAGCGCCTTATCAAGACGCCACCATATCCTTTCCAATATCTGGGCAAAATTGCGTGGTGGTTCTCCGGGCGCAGCCCAGCCGCGGGCAAATGATGAGTACAAGTGATGGTGGAGGTTCACTAATCCAGGTGTGATTAAGCCGGTTCCTAAATTCTCAATCGCCGCCTCGGGATGAGACAGTTTCATATTATCAAACGGGCCGATGTCTAATATTTGCCCATTGCCGATAAGTATCCCGCCGGATTCGAGTAACCCCAGTTTTTTATCGTTGGTAAATATTAAAGGGCAGGTGATTATTATTTTATCGCTCTTATTTAACAAACAAACCAACCTGTTTAAACGCCACCGCATCAACCAACCCGAAATCGGTTAATTTCAGTTCGGGAATTACCGGTAGCGCCAGAAAACTTAATGTCATAATCGGGTCGTCTAATTTTGAACCGAGGCTACGAACGGCCGCCCGTAACCGCTTAGATGAATCGGCCACTTCCGCCATCGGCCTATCGGACATCAGGCCGGCTATCGGAAGTTTAATATCGGCCAAGATTTCGCCGTCGGAGACTGCCACGATGCCTCCGCCAATCTTATTTATATGCGTCACAGCCTTGAAAATATCGGGGTCGTTAACGCCGGCGACTATAATATTATGGGAGTCGTGGGCTATCGATGTGGCAATCGCGCCGTGTTTGATTCCCAATCCCTGTACCAGGCCCTTGCCGATTCTGCCAGAGGCCGTATGCCGTTCTACTACGAACAATTTCAACAGGTCTCGTTTAACGTCGGAAACAACTTCGCGGCCATTCAATTTCGGTTTTACAATTTTATGTTTGGTAACAATTTGATTTGGGATAATTCCTATCGCTCGGCAATTGCCGGGTTTGGCTTTGATATGGAATTCATCGCCATTAAGCCATTTTATATTTACCGTGCTTCTGATAGATGGCGGCGGATGAGGGATGTTTTCGTAAACCGCCTCCCCGTTTTTTCCGATAAGTTGCCCCTTTTTGAAAACTTCGGTAATATTCATCTGCTTGAAGTTGTCGAACACGATTAAATCGGCCAACATCCCCGGAGCAATCGCCCCTAAATCTTTGAGACCGAAATATTCCGCCGGGTTGATGGTCGCTAATTGTATCGCGATAATTGGATCGAGGCCGTATTTTATCGCTTTTCGCACCACTCCATCGATGTGACCGGATGCCATAATATCGGTAGGATTGTGGTCGTCCGTTACCAGCATGAACCGGCTCTTATTTGATTCGTTCACCAAGGGCAGCAGGTCTTTCAGGTTTTTGGCGGCTGAACCTTCGCGAATCATCACATACATCCCTAGCCTAAGTTTTTCCTGTGCCTCTTTGAGGGTGGTTGACTCGTGGTCGGAGGTTATACCAGCGGAAATATAACCCGCCAAATCAGTTCCGGTCAGACCCGGCGCATGCCCCTCTACGCGCTTATCTTCGGTAATGGCGATTTTTTCCATGACATCATCTTCGCCGTATATTACTCCCGGGTAATTCATAACCTCGCCGAGCCCAACAACCCATTTTTCCCTGAAAAAGGGAAAAATATCGAAGGCTTTCAGGGTCGAACCCGATGTTTCCAGATCTGTGGCGGGCACGCAGGACGGAAGTGTTAAAAAAACATTTAGAGGATTATATTTCGATGATTCCAGCATGTAGCGAATACCATCGTAGCCAAGCACGTTGGCGATTTCGTGCGGGTCAGCTATAATCGATGTTGTTCCGCGCGGAGCAATCACCCGACACAGCTCCGGAATTGTAACCATCGATGATTCGACGTGAAAATGCCCGTCAATAAACCCAGGCGCGACATAGCGACCATTAAGATTTATACGCTTGGCCGCCTTGTAACGTGGTCCCACGCCGGCGATTCTGTCCTGATATATAGCGATACTTCCTTTGATTATTTCGCCAGTATATACATTGACAATTTTACAATTATCCAGGCTTAAGTCAGCTATCTGCTGACCAGACGACACCTTGATTAAGTCTTTAATAGCCCGAGTCGACCTTCGAGCGAAAGGATTAGGTGACATAAGAATTCCTTTATTCTAAAATCGGCGGGAATGTCTCCCGCCGCGCCACGATTTAAAATCGTTATTGCATGCAAATTGGTTATTTCGACAATTCCCTTAATTCTAAGCAACGTTCAACCGGTTGGGTTAAGATACAAAGACCGCAACCCACACATTTTTCGATTGAAATTACCGGCAGCCGCGCCGACTCATCCCAGCTTAGCGCCTCATGGCCCCCATCGCGGCAGGCGACGTAACAACGGCCGCAACCGATACAATTTTCTTTTATAACATAGCTTCTTATCTGTTGACGCGGCAAATTGCTATGATCAGTTAGATTCGGTAGGGCTTTTCCGACCAGTGATTTAACCGAACCGATGTTTTTCGACTGTAGATAATTATCGAGACCCGATGTCAAGTCATTGATGATGTCGAACCCGTGAAGCATTACCGCCGTGCAAATTTGAATGTTAGAGGCCCCAACCGCGATAAGTTCAACCGAATCACGCCAGTCGCTTACACCACCGTTACCCGAAATAACCATTTCGGGGATATTGCGAGCGATTTCCGCTATTGTCCGAAGCGTAATTGGCTTGATTGCCGGCCCGGTCAACCCCGAATAGGTCGACTTTCCGCCTAAATTTGGAATGGGAGTGAGCCTGTCAATATCAATCCCCATCAACGCCGGCATTGAGTTAGAGGCCGTTACGCCGTCGCATCCAGAACGTTGCACTGCCCTGGCGATTGCCACGATGTCCGTCACTTGTGGAGTGATTTTTATCAAAACCGGAATATCGCCAGCCGCTTGTTTAACCCAGGTCGCCACCTGTTCGGTGGCCGATTCACTTTGCGCCAGCATCTTGCCAGGGTCTTCACCGACATTGCCCTGGGGGCAGGAAAAGCTGCATTCGATTAAATCGACGCCCGCACCCTTAAGCATTTTCACTAACGTTTGCCAGCCTAATTGTGAATCGGACATAATCGAGGCGGCGATCATTTTGTTGGGGAATTCCTTTTTGAGGATATTGACGCGCCGGCAGACTTCATCAACATGGTAAGCGCTTATCAAATCAATGTTGCCCATGCCGATTAACCGGTTATCGGCAACAAATGAACTCATCATAGGGTAAGCCAAATCGACCCTGGTTGTTTCCATTGAAGTGGTTTTTAAAACGACGCCCGCCCAGCCCATCTCCAATCCGCGTCTGGTAATTGAAAGTTCATCGGTAGACGGCGCCGCCGAGAGGATAAAGGGGTTTTCCAGTTCAATGCCCAGGAAATTCGATTTTAATCGTTGTGATGTTAATATCATTTGATTTTCGCTTTTAGATAATCGATTATCGATAGCGCCGCCGATTTGCCATCCCGCACGGCCTCGACAACAGTTCCTTCGCCGCGCCCCCAATCGCCTCCAGCGAATAGGCCGTCTACAGATGTTGCAAGGCCGTTGGTAATATGAATATCTTTTTGATATGTTGATTCAAGTCCCACGGCGGTGATAACTATATCCGCCGGTATGACGAATTCGGTCCCCGCAATCGGCTTTGGAATTCTCCTCCTGGTTGAATCAAGTTCATCGCTAAGCCGCATTCTGATACATTTAACGCCTTTTAGGGAGCCGCGTTCAGCGGTAAATTCAATTGGATTAGTTAAATAGTCTATCATCACGCCGCGCCTTTGCGCCTCATTTAATTCCGATTCCCATACTTTGATTTCTTGTGGGCTTCTTCTGTAAAGAAGGCGCACTTCCGCGGCGCCCAATTCCGCGGCGGTTGCGGCCACATCGAGCGATACATTACCGCCCCCAACGACAATGACGTGCTTGCCCGAAAGCGATTCTACCAGCCCGGAACGCGCTTTTTCCAGAAACGATATCGCGGTAATGACCTGAGGTAGATTTTCTCCGGGTATTTTCAGATTTCGATTGTTCGATAATCCGGTTGCCATAAACACCGCGTCGAATTGTTTAAGCAACGTTTGCGGGCTATCAACGGTGCTTCTTAACAATATTTTTACGCCCTGGGCGCGAGCGTATCCTATATCGATATCCGTGATACTATTGTCTATTCGGAATTTAGGGATGCTGGAGCTTGGCACTCCGCCGGGATGGTCGCTTCGCTCATATATAGTTATCGAAACTCCCGCCCTGGCTAATGTCGTCGCGCAACTTATTCCGGCTGGCCCGGAACCTATAACGGCCACCTTGCCGAGCGCTTGAGCAATCGGGGTCGACAAATGTTCTTCATACCGTATCGCATAACTATGAAGCTCGCGAATCGCAATCGGCTTGTCGATTTGGCCCCTGGTGCATTGCGTTTGGCAGAACACTTCCTCCGGGCAGACCGC
>JAAYTW010000211.1 GCA_012517955.1 Candidatus Zixiibacteriota bacterium
GATTTCGCCTATTTGTTGCGCAATCAGAATAATCAGGTCTGGGCGGAACACGACCGCCATATCACCGGATTGTTTTACAAGGAGGATTGGTTGCGGATTATCGCCAACGTCGGTTTTTTCCCAAAAATAATTCCGTTCGAACACAGCGAAATCGAGCCCGGCAGTTGCGATTTTTTTATCGGCAAAAAGCCATGAACGACAGGAGTTGTTTTTAATGAAAAAAACGATTTTGATTATCGTTGCTTTCCTGTTGATTTGGGCCGCTTTATATACAACAATCAACCAGGGAGATCCGCCAACCATGCCGAAAACAAAACTGATTTTTGCCACCTACGTTCAAGATAAAAACGACTTTCACTGGGCTATGGTGATGTTCGAAAGTATCGATTCATTCGCCGGACAGTATAAGGCCATGCCGCGATGGCTCTATCTGGTTGATTCGACTCCGGAGATGGAATCTCTGGCTGTCGAACAACAATCTCGCTATGGCTATCAAGTCAGGAAAAGCGCCACTCCGCCTCAAGCGACGCGACTATTTTACGCGGGCAAAGTGTACGCGTCGGCTATAGCCGAAAGCGAAGCCGCCGGAGGGTGCGATTATCTGGCCTGGCTCGACCCCGATATTGTATTCGTGAAACCGCCCGAATCATTCGATCTTCCCGAAAATATCGCGCTGGGGTGTCGCCCGGTGATGCTGCAACTGATTGGCTCATCGTACGACCAGCCGCCCGATTCGTTCTGGTCGCGATTGTATAATTTGCTTGACGTTCCCGATTCGGCTGTTTTCCCTGTGACCACCCCGGTTGACAGAGCTGAAATCCGCGCCTATTTTAACGCCGGCATGATAATTGTTCGGCCCGAAAAAGGGATTCTTCGGGGCTGGCCAACCGCGTTTGAGAAGCTGTACACCGATTCGACCATGATGTCCATGGTTAAATCCGACCGCCTGAAAACGATATTTTTGCATCAGGCGGCGCTGGCGGGAAATATCTTGACTAAATTAAGCCGCGCCGAAATCCTGGAACTTCCGCCGACATACAACTATCCGCTAAATCTTGCCGACCGATACCCGGCCGACAGTAAACCGGTTTCGCTTGATAGCCTGGTGATGTTCCGTCACGATGGCATATTTACCACCGCCGAACAGTTAGCCAAAGTCGATGACGGCTCTAAAATTTTAGCCTGGCTAATGGAGCGATTGCCAAAGTGATGGCCGATATATCGCATCAACGATTTCTCCTTGAAAACTTGACCAAAGAATACATTCCCGGTACCTTCCCCATCCTCCAACTATTCTTGACATGATATGCCGGTAATGAAACAGTCAGATTCCTAAACAATTATAGGTGACTTTAACAACCAAATACTTATGTTTCTCTTTCCCATATGTAAAAAATGTAATTTAAAGGCCGAAAAGTACAATCGCGCCGTCGGTGGTAATTTGTTATTATATAATATATTAGGCCAACCCAATACTTTTTTTGAAACCTGAACCCGATTTTAAACGTTATAATATTCCAATAAGGGACGAGAATAAATTATGCGGTTCGTTTTTCTAAAATTGCTTGTAACTAAATCGAAAAGCCCTACACCGAGTACAGCGGCTATAGCGCCGCTAATCGATCCGATCGGCCATTACCGGATTTGATTCAATCCAACAAAATCCTTACGATTACTTAACAATACTAAAATCCAATAGAGATTATTTACTAATATGATGTTTGGATAACAAGGAGGTGATACAGAGGTAATTGAGAACATGTTCAATGTGAATGCTTGTAGGTAATGAAAATACAATAAAGGAGTGAGAAAATGAAAATAATTACAGTAATCTTTTCGTTAATGGCCATCATGGCGATGGCTGCCGGCGCTTTCGCCGTCGAAACCACGGTCGAAGGCCGTATCTATAGCTCATGGTGGATGAATCTCACCGACACAACCATGACTCATGACAGCGCTACGGTCGATTTAAAGGGCTGGAACCAGTTCTCGCTGGATCGTTCGTACGTAACCATCAAATCGAAATTAAGCGACTACACCAGCTTGAATATCACTACCGATTTGCGCGATTCAAAGGATGAGATGTTAAACTCTTTCGCCGGTTACATGATTGTTCTCAAATACGGTTATATCGATTGGAAATTGAATTTCGCCCCCGAGAAACTCTCGTTGCGTCTGGGTCTTCAGCCGACAATGTATGTCGACGCTATTGATGCCATGATGTGGGGTCATCGCTATGTGTTGAATTCGGTCGGCGATCTTAACAAAATGCTAACCACATCCGATCTCGGCGCCAGTGTCAATTACAATATCGGCGAAAACTCCAAATACGGTTTTGCCGGTTTGTCTATCTGGAACGGCACCAGCTACACCGACTTGAACGAACAGAACAAAAGCAAAGATATCAACCCGTACGTCGTGTTCAAACCGCTGGCCGGAAATCCTCATTTCGAGAAAACCATGATTGCGGCTCAATTCTACACCGGCACCCAGAACATACCTATCGACACCACGATGAAAGCCGGCGATTACAAGCGTCAGATTATCTCGGTCGGCGCCAACCTGGCTTACAAAGACCTGTTCAATGTCGGCGGCGAATTCTGGTCCAATACTTTGGGTCAGGGCCCCAACGTCGATGATCTCAAATCATCGGCTATCTCGATATTCGGCAACCTCAAGTTCAGAAGTTTGGTAGGCGAAGATTCTCCTTTCCGGACTCTCGGATTGTTCGGCCGCTATGATATAGTCGATCCCAACACCGATGTTGATGATAATGGCAACAGCTTGCTTATTGCCGGCGTCGAATGCACGCCGGTTAAGGGCGTGGCCGCGTCGTTGAATTTCCGCAATAAGAGTTATCAGGCGGATATCAAATCCGAAAGCTTCTTGTTCTTGAACACGGAGTTCAAATTCTAAGACCTGCTGTATGAAATGGTTTGATTTTATTCAAACATAAAACAAGAAGGGCGGTTCCCAATCGGGATCGCCCTTTTGCTTTCGGGTACCGCGCCAATACCAGGCCACGGAATCATATGCGTTGAACGACCTTGTAATTTAAGGTCTCCCCATAAATTCGTAAACCCCCGTTTTCTCCAAAAATGATTGACCTGCACGCCAAATGTCATTATTATCATGAACATAACTATTGAAACTGGAGGAATAATGTCCGATAAACAAACACCATTCTATCA
>JAAYTW010000212.1 GCA_012517955.1 Candidatus Zixiibacteriota bacterium
CCTCGGATTGTATGAAAATAGCGCATTTGTCGGGGTCGAGTCCGGCGGCCAAATAATCGCAAGCCATCTGGAATATCCGTTCTTTCATTCCGACCGTATCATTAAAATCCGAAGTTAATGAATGCCAGTCGACTATACATAAGAACATCTCGTAATCGTTTTGAAGGCGGACCCAGTTTTTTAAAGCTCCCTCATAATTTCCCAAATGCAGTTGTCCGGTCGGTTGCATCCCCGATAGTATAACGCCCTTCATTTTATCCTTTATTGATTTTTTAAGTACAGGTTGACAACTAAACAGAAAATTCTGTTGATAACCCGTATTATTTAGTCGCGTATTTTATCTTTAGTTGTTAGTCCCCAGTTACTTTGAATTAGTATATGATTCAATCCATAAACAGATAACGTTTCCAATGGAAATCATCAATTCCAATAAACTGTTGAATGAAAGTGATATGGTTCGGCTTTCGAGGTTTACGCGCCAAGACCATATGAGCCTGTTCGGGAGTCCGTTGGCCTTTTTTGTTATTACATTCCTGACAGGCAGCCACCAAATTCTCCCATGTATCGGCACCGCCTTTATTTTTCGGAATAACATGGTCTACAGTCATTTCAGCGGCCTTTTTACCGCAATATTGGCATCGACCACCATCCCTTTTAATAATATTTTTTCTTGAAAGTAGCACCTGTTTCACGGGAATTCTAATGTAAGTGGCTAACCTAACAACAGATGGCACCGGCATACTTCGATTAATAGAGTGGATTCTCTGACTATCCAACGTTTCGATAATCTCCGCCCTCTCTAAAAGAACCATCACGACCGCTCGCTTAACCGAGCAAACGGAAAGGGGTTCAAAGTTTTGATTTAAAACCAACACATGCTTATTAAGCACACTTCACCCCGGATTCCTATAATATTAGTTAATTTAAGATATTTATCTATTTTGTCAACATAAAATATACTCTTAATCACATTATAAAACATTACGGCGCATAAAGTTTAATAAAACTGTTACCCTTTTTAATCCCGATTAGTCTTAATAAAGTGATATCTAAATAATTGGACTTGACAGAATACGAAAGGTGAATATTTTCAAGTAATGGCCACGCTTCTTAAAGATACAATTTTGATAATAGCATTGTCCGTAATTGTCGCGTTTTTGGCTAATGCCTTATCACCCAATGGGATAGGAATTAAGGGGGTTTGGTATGACAATCGGCACAAAGTCGAATTGGCCATCCCTCCATCATACGACCCTAAGGTCGATTCGCTTTTAACCATGGAAGATGCTTTTTCCCTTTGGGAATCTAAACAGGCGGTTTTCCTCGATGCCAGGGAGCCCGATGAATACGCCGAGGGGCATATTCCGGGAGCTATTAGTTTTCCGTTCGAGGAATGGGAGCAATATTGGGACGATATTCAAAAAATAATTACTCCCGAAATGAAACTGGTTTGTTACTGTGGGGGGCTCGATTGCGAAGCCTCATTGGATATGGCCCGGGAGTTAAAAGTATTGGGATATCCTAACGCCTATATATTTTTCGGCGGGGTGAGCAAATGGCTCGAATTAAAGTTGCCACTTGAGGTTAGCCGTGAGACTAAATAAGTGGGTTGTTCTGGCGATAAGAGTGATTATCGGCGGAATTTTTATATATGACTCAATTGATAAAATTATTCATCCAGAGGCGTTCGCGAGAATTGTTCATAACTATCGCCTTTTCCCGCCTTCCCTTATCAATATAATCGCGATTGTGGTCCCTTGGATCGAGCTTATATCGGGAGCGCTGCTGATAGTCGGCTGGCGATATAAAGCGGCGAATTTGATTATAGGCGGAATGCTGACTGCGTTTATAATCGCCCTAAGCATAAGTTATATAAGGGGAATAAATATTAACTGCGGCTGCTTTTCGACATCCGCAAGCTCAAAAAGCGATTTACTGATGCGGATTTTTGAGGATATTATGATGGTCACCGGATGCATCATCATTGGTATTGCGAGCAAAAATCCCAACGAGAAAAAGGAAAAGGCGCCATGAGTCACCGACAGCCACAGCAAGTCAATAATAAAATTTTGTTTATGACGGTTATATCAAATCCCGAACCGAGATGTCTCAATTATTATTGATATCCTGTTGAGGTTCAGGCTCGGCCAATATTTGCACCCGCACTTTATCTCCCGTTTTTAGATAACCCGTGTTTGGCGGCACTATGATGAAACCATTAATCGTCGATAAAGCTCTAACTGAATTTGTGCGTTTAACGGCAGGTGTAACCAGAAAACCACTGCTTGTAAGGGCTACGGTTGCTCTGACATAACAGGTGACCCCATCATCGCCGCGAATATCTTTTGTCAGGGTAGCAAAAACCTCAGCCCGCTTAATTGTCTGCATCCCCATCATTTTCATTAGGGCCGGCCTAATCAATTGCTCCAAAACGATAAACGAAGCAAATGGGTGACCGGACAATCCGAATACGGGCGTCTTGCCGACCATTCCGTATATTAGCGGTTTGCCGGGCTTAATCGCGACTCGCCAGAATTTCGTGTCCATGCCCAGCCGCTCCAGCACTTTTTTCACATAGGCAAAATCCTCTTGCGCTGGTCCAATCGAACTGATGAACATATCATACATCAAGCCATCGATAATTTTCTGCGTGATAATTTCCCTATCATGTCCGGCAATTCCAAGATCCACCGGTTCGGCGCCATATTCAGCCAATTGCGAATATAACGTATATCTCACCGGACTCCGCATCATGTATTCGGGCACCGGTCCACTATTATCCGCGAGCGAACTGCCGGTTACCAGAAATGCCACCTTAGGCGCGCGATAACATTTAACCTCAGTAAGACCGATAACGGATAAAACACCGATATCTGATGCGTTCAGCTTTTTCCCTTTTGGAAGAACAAGCGTATTTTTGGCGATATCTTCCCCTTTTCGCCTGATATTATCTCCGGGCTGGGCCGGCTTATAAATCCGAAGCCTGCCGTTTGGGAGCCTTACGAAGTGCTCTTCGGGAAGGATGCTGTCGGCATCCTGAGGTACTGCGGCACCTGAACAAATCTTCACCGTATGCATCGGTTTAAGAGGGGTCAGCCACGGCTGTCCGGGGACCAGTTCCCCATCGACGACCACCTCAATGGGGTTTGATGGTGACGCTCCTTCGGTATCGCGGGCGCGAACCGCACAACCCGGGGTAACCGCATAGTCATACGATGGGATATTTTCGTGCGAAATGATATCTTCAGCCAATACTTTACCGCGGGCCTCAAGTATCGGCATCGATATCGGTTCTAAAACTTCCACTGTGTCAACAATAATTTGCAGCGCCTTATCAATAGAAATCATTTCTCCCCCTCGCCTAAAGGCGATTTAGGCCGACATTACCGCCATCCATGGCGGCAACAACTTCAAACACATCCTTTTTGAAGTGAAATTTATCGGGATGGCAGGACCAATAGATGATTATTCGTCCAACTTATTATATCATAATTATCGTAATCGGTCAAGAAAAATAATTTGATATTAAATAAGCCTCCAACGACGACAGAGACGGCAAAAAGCTCTCGGTCCCCACTATCTTCGGGCACCGCCCTCCAGAATCGCCGAATATTCTTTGGGCGAGGTCAATATCTCGACGGCCTTATCGATATAAGGATCTTTCTTTAGCATGATTTGGCGATAAACCGCTTTTTCGCCATAAAGATTCGTTAAAATATCCCGCTTGATGGACCTGCTTATATAGTCGAGGCTTTGGTTAAACTGTTGTTCCTTATCGATTTCAATTTGGGCCCGGATATCGGCTAATGCTTTAGCGTATTCGGCCTCTTTCTTTTGTTCGATAATCGTTTTTTCGAGTTTTTCCAAATCCAATTCGAGTTCTGATTTGTAAGAGAATTTTTTATCTTTCAGGTATTGTCTGAATTGGTCGATTAGTTGAGGGGTCACCTCGAAATCTTCGGGAGTTTTGGGGTTTTCGTTGGCATACTTAACAGCGAAATCGAAGAACATCGACAGCCTTTCTAAGTTTAACTCCAGAGCATTAAGCCGGGCATCTTCGACCACAACATCCGGTACCACTCCGCCTCCACCATAAACAATCCTGCCGCCTTTTGTATGATAAACCTCTTTAGATTTGTTCGAACGACCTTTGGCTGAGGTCGTGTCAAAAGTCATACTATCGGCCAGAGTAGAATCTATCAGCGACTCAGGATGCCTGGTTGAACGAATATCTTTTTGGATACATCTTCCTGAGGGCACATACCATTTTGCGGTGGTTAATTTCAGAGCGGCATCTTGGCCAAGCGGGTACACCTGCTGCACGAGTCCTTTTCCAAATGTCGTATTTCCGATAATCACCGCTCTGTCCCAATCTTGGACCGCCCCAGCAACGATTTCGGAGGCCGAGGCCGACATTTCATTAACAAGAACAACCACCGGCAGGTCCGGCGGTATCAGCGGGTCGTTATTGGCGAATAGAGTACGGTCCTGATCCATGGTGCGCCCTTTTGTCGATGTAACTTCAGAACCTTTGGCCAGGAAATAATTGGATACTTTCACCGCCTGGTCAAGCAACCCACCGCCGTTGGCGCGCAAATCGAAAATGATTCCTTTGACATTTTGTTTAAGCAAATCGGTGAATGCCGCGTCCAATTCGGCGTTGGCTTCTTCGCCGAATCTGGCTAACCTGACATATCCAAGCTTCTGGCCATTTTTCTCGAAAGCCCCGTAGAAAGGCACCGTTTTGATTTCAATCACAGCCCTTTCAATAGTATATTCCAATGGTTCCTCGACGGACTCCCTGCCTATCGTGAGAGTAACCGTTGTTCCCGCCGGACCTCTCATTAGGCTTGACGCCTCCGAGGTGCTCATGCCAGTCGTTGATTTGCCGTTGATTTTAAGAATCTTATCTCCGGCCCGGAGGCCCATCCGGTAAGCGGGGGTCCCTTCCATAGGCGCGACAATAATGATTACGCCTTCTTTCTGCATGATAGACATGCCCAATCCAGAATATTTGCCTGAAGTCATTTCTTGAAGCAAATCGTAGTCTTTGGCCTCAAGATATTCCGAAAACGGATCCAAGATATCAAGCATCCCGCGGATACCCGAATCTATCAGAGTCTTCGAGTCAATTTCATCAACGTAGCGGCTTTTAATCCGATAAGCCACATCGGATGACATTTTCAAATATGAATACAATGTATCATATGTACTCTCGGCGACCACCGTGACAAAAATCAATACCGCCGCGAGTATCGTAATTATCAGTACGCCTTTTTTCTTAAGCATCCATCCTCCTGTTTATTACTATCTATCGGCAAAGTATCATCAGGCTATATTAAACCAATCTATATTACTTCTGGCTCCGCCAATTTGTTGCAAAAAGCAATAAACCGGATACAGCCATAACGCAATATATCATAAAATAGGATATCGTTCCAATTAATAAGGCGGCTACCACCACAGTACCGACCATAGCGCCGCTCATATCAATACCATAAGGTAATCCCGGCCTATTATCGAAAACGCGGGCGTTTATGGAATACCCAAGCCCTCCGGCGACTCCCGCCATCCCCGCCATCGCCATCCAAAACCAAATATATTCAAGTTGAACGAGACAGGCCAAAGACAAAATCGCGAATAAAAAATATGGTATTAAAGAACTATTAAGTATCAGTTTCAAGTATTTATTCTTAAATACGATGAATGCTCCCCAGAACGACCCGAACACCATTCCGGCCATATATAAGCCGATAATCAATCCCATGGCCACATACATATAGCCGCCCAATAATTGGATATGGAACATGGCGGTCATCTCCAATATAAACGAACCCGCGCCGAAATAGAATATATTGAGTAAGGTCAACGACTTGTGCTGCCAAATATTCCCGAACAGCAGGGTCAATGCGACTATAATGGACAATAGCGCCAGAATCGTATAAACGTTGACGAACCCTTTGAATCCGTATTTTATTCCAAATTGCGAGAAATAATAAGAGAGTCCATAGCCTATGGTCATCGGTTCAAAAAAGCTTACAGTTTTCGCCAACTGCGATTGGGCTTGATGAACTTTAAGGTCGTTTAAACGCGAGTTAATCATACTGCAGTTAAAATAGGACGAGTTAAATCCAAGTTCATCGTATCGGCGACAGAGGTTTTCCGCGTTGATTTTGAATCCAAGGCTGTCGGAACATAAAAATGTCACGTTGGAACCAGGAACTAATTGAACATCCGCGAAATTCCTTTTAAGATTCGCGTATATAATACTCAATCTGGACCTTAAATCGTTCGGCCATAAACCATCATAGGCCGGTACGCTGAGCGAAAACACGCCTCCCGCGGCCAGATTGAGCCGGCAAAGCCCGATAAATCGTTTGGTTTCTAAGCGGTAATCATAGAATGAAAGAAGCGGACCCAAGCTAACGCTTATGGCGTCAAATTTCCTCGGATTGTTTTTAAAAAACGCCACCGGATCGGTGACCCAGGTATTATCTTCCGGAGGAAGAAATGATTTGTCTAATAAAGACCGCCAATCGTTATCTGGATAAACATATACTCTCTTTATGTTGGGCGGCACCAATTTGTCCACCATATGGTATTCCGCGCCCACAAAAGCGATATCTTTCATATCTGGTTTGACCATATAAAGCCAATAGAATATCTCTTTGCCGGCGATGTCATCGGGAAAATCAGCGACTTTGATTCCGCCCGAATAGAGAGTTGCAATATCGTTTGATTTAACAATGTCATAACGAATTAACCGACCGGATACCGATTTGATATAATGGTAAGGTCTATAATGAAATCGTAGAAGTTCGTTTTCGATGGGATCGCCCATGCCCAAGAAAAAGCCGAACAAGCCTGCCCCAAAAATCAGATATTTTAAGATTTTTATTCTGAATGCGGCCGCCAGGCACACCGCAATTATCAGTATCAATAACGTAAAATCGCGGCCGCCGCAAACATAAAACAGCGTCGTGATAACTCCACCCCCAAGGGCGCCGACCGCTTCGCCCCAGTAGGTGCGGCTCGACAACCCCTCTCCTTTTCCCTGAAAGGCCACGGATGAGAAGAGAGCGCCGTTTAGAAAGCAGATAGGAAAAAGGGCTATGGCTATCGTAATTATAAATATGTGCGGCGGAACAAGTTCTTGTCCCATAATTCCGAAAAGACGCGGCGAGATAAAGAATATTGTCGCCGAAATCGGAATCATCAAACATAATAAAAGAAACAGCCTTCGCGGATTAATTTTCTTGATTAAAAATGCCCCCGCGCCAGTAAACATCAGCCAGAAAAAGAAAAATATGCTAAGATATACCTCATTACCGCCGGCAAAACCAACAGCCAAACGCGCGAATACAACCTGAAGCGATAAAGCGATAAATCCCAGATTAAAAGAACTGAAAATCAGTTCCAGATTCCGGGGATCAGGCTTTGGCAGTATGGACATCTGCCTTTATCCAGTAAGTTTTCAACAATTTGCAGACCTTTTCTTTTAATCAGCGTCTTATTGCAATTATGGCAATAAGTGCTTTCGTTTTTATGGCCGTAGACATTTCCGATATACACGTAACGGATTCCCTTATCGCGGCAAATGTTATAAGCACGTTCGAGCGATTCCAGCGGTGTCATAGGAAGATTCTTTAATAAGTATTCGGGATGAAATCTGGAAAAATGTATAGGCACATCAGGGCCAAGATTGGCGACAATCCAATCGGCCAGTTTATTCAAATCCTCCTTGCCGTCATTCAGGTTCGACACCATCAGATAAACAATCTCAAGCCATTTGCCGTCCGCTTTAATGGTCAACAGCGTATCCAGGATTCTGTACAAATCGCCTTTACAAATATCACTATAATACTGCGGGGTAATGGCCTTTAAATCAATCTTGTAGGCATTCACCAACGGCAAAAGCCTTTTAAGAGGTTCTTTCTGAATAAACCCGTTTGAAACCACCACCGATCTAACGTCTGCGCTTTGTCCTTCCAGGGCGCAATCGCTCATGTACTCGTAGAATACCGTCGGCTCCGAATACGTATAGGCAATCGATCGGCAATTATTCGCTTTCGCGTATTTTACGCAATCGGTTGGAGTAAGTTTGATACTATTGACGTTTTCGGGTTTGGCTTGGGAAATATTCCAATTTTGACAAAACTTGCAATTCATGTTACACCCGGCGGTGGCGATTGAGAAAGCTGTCGAACCCGGTAAGTAATGAAAGAAAGGCTTTTTCTCAATCGGATCGATATTAGCGGCGCAAGCCCTGGAATACACTAAGGTATAATATTCGCCGTTACGGTTTTCTCGGACACCGCAATATCCGCGTTCGCCTTTATCGACACGACATTCGCGGGGACAAAGACCACACTCGATTATATCCCCTTCAAGTTTTTTGTAGAAGCGAGCAGGCTTGATAAAATAATCTTCCGACCCCCCACTCAAATCAGCGGCTGATTTTTTGCTATCCGCCAGAGACAAACCCTGATACAACATCAAACCGGCCCCGGCCGCGGTGATTTGTAAGAATTCGCGTCGCCGCAATTTTCCCTCCAAGTTATCGGGGCGGTAATTCTATCAGTCCCACATCAAACGATGTATCAGGATGAACAGGGATATTTTCGACCAGCCAATTTCTATAATTGGCGGTATCGCGCGGAAATATGTAGATAGAATAATAACCCTCAAGCAGACCGAAAAAACCGAAATAATTATCCGATTCCGTGGTCGTCATGCCCAACGTATCGCCGCCATAAGTCAAATAAACATCCGATTTTGGGATAATGTGGCCCTCAATACCGCCGGTGGAGTCGATATAGTAAAAAGTGAACGATGGTTCGAAGTAAAATCGCGAGCTGTCGGCGACATAGCTGATTGATTCATACAGGTTGATATCAATAAGCGCGCGGGTCGTTTGGCCGTTCACAACTTTAATCGGGCTATCGATTGTCATGGTTTTAAGGGACTCATCCCAAAATTCGAGGTTATAGAGAGTGTCGTTGCGAACGGCAAAGCAGGCCCCCAGTTGCAATCTAATGGTTTTGTAAGTTCTTCCGACAATTTCTCTATTACAAAGCTGGGTTCGAATCCCGTTACGAAGTTTAACCATATTATAAGTAGTCGGCGAATCGAATAAAGTAAGCCATCCGCTGGATGAATCTCCGGATTGAATATCGGGGTGGATTTGAAATTTCTGAATATTAATCAATATTGAATCGAAAGGCGCGGAAGCGTCCTGAAGCATTACCTGAAGATGTCCCCGATTATTGGAATTCTCGCTGGTACAGGAAAAAACAATCGTTATAATCAGCCCAAAAAATATTCCCAAATATTTTATCATTTAAACCTCCCGAAATATACTATTTAAGTTTGTCACTATTTTCAAGAAAATTCTTTATATCGTCTTGATTCCAATACCCTTCTTCGTTCACGAAAATCATATTAGACCGAAAATATATGGTTTCAAAATAGCGATTGATTATTTCAACGCGCCGCGGGTGTCTGGGCCACAATTGGCGAGCAGGATTATTTATCGGTTTGATATATTCGATTGGAATTCGATAATATTTCGAAAGGTCGGCGACAACGTACATTTTGCGAAAATCGGAAATCAAAGCGGACATGGCGGAGGTTCCGGTTTTATTTACGAAAAACGAATTCGATATCAAATCCGCGCCGACAAACGCGGCGCCGACATTTGGAACAAGCGACATTATCTCGTTATCACTTCCGAATACAATCTTAAAGCCCCAACGGGATTTTATCAATGATTCAACCAGATTTCTTCCTTCCAAAGCCGGCCGGGATTCGCCGACATAAAGCGTACCGGCCCAACCGAGATTTCCCGCGCACTTGATACTTTGGGCGATAGTACCGGAATTGGAAATAGTCACAACGCTTTCATATTTTAATATTTCGACAGCGGCTTTCTCGGCTGCAAAGGTCATTGCTTGTTCTAAATCGCCTTGAATAATTATTAAATCTGACATAATATCGATGCCCGGTTCATCAACGGAGTCTTCGATTTCCGCTCTCACTCTCAAAACGGTACCCATCGGCGGTTCCCAGCCATCCATCAAACTCACCAATTTACGATACTCCGATTTTTTTA
>JAAYTW010000025.1 GCA_012517955.1 Candidatus Zixiibacteriota bacterium
CGGGATAAGTGTCTATCCCAATCGTTTCTGCTGATAGCTGATGCCAGGCCGGACACCTGGAAGTGTTCTTCTATATCAAAGCTGAGAATGTTTTGCATCAGAGTATAATCTCACGGTGATAGGGCATCCCATGTCCCCACATCAAGTTACAAAGCGATTTTTCCGATTCTAACGGGGTCTTTGTAAGCACGCATCTGTAATCTCAGCCCGTATGGCTGCCACATCTCATTACGGATATTACAATTCAAATTCGGATGGTTCAGCCCGCAGGTATTCGGTGGTGCGCCTTTTTTGGTCAAGGTCGCGCCAAACATTTTGAACTTGTTCTTCGGTCAAATTCATCACTTTAGCGGTCTCCGCCACCGACACACCATGTTCTTTAGCATACCAGAGCAAATCCATGATTTTAAATTTAAGACCATAGAAAAACTCTTCTTGCGTCTGTTCATCCGGATAGGTGTCCGTCGTGGGAGTCCGTTCCAGGATTTCTTTGGGGACGCCTAAATACGCGCCTAATTGGAACACTTGGGTTTTAAAGAGGTGGGCTATTGGTTTACAATCAGCGCCGCCGTCGCCATATTTAACGAAAAACCCTTGTTCATGTTCGTTCTTGTTACCGGTTCCTATAACGGCGTAATTCAGGCGTTCGGCATGATAATAAAGGGTCAGCATTCGAGTTCTTTGTTTCATGTTGGAAGCCGCCACTATTTGAAGGTATTCCGCTATTGGTAATCGTTTAGAAATCGGTTGGCCGCCCGGCGGCGTCGCGGTTAAGCGGAATATATTAAGTCTATTGGAATCCATCAGATTAGTAGGGAGGACGATTTTGGCTTTCCAGCCTGGGCCATAGTCGGGAAATACTCTGCGGAAAGCCTCATCGCGGCGAGTATAGCAACCCATGCCCTCAAGCCCCAAACTGATATCTTCGATGACATATTTATAACCATATGTCTTAGCCAATTCGATTCCGAGCCGGCTTGATTCCCCAGATGAATCCCTATCGGGCATCAGCACGCCGAGCATCTTGTCGGGGCCGAACGCCCTGGCGCAAAGCGCCGCCACAACGGCCGAGTCGATCCCGCCGGATGTTCCAACTACCGCTCCGGCCCGCCTGAATCTTACGAAAACTTCATTACGCAAAAAAGCAACCAATTGATCGACGACTTTAGGACAGTCAAGATTTAAAATATCGGTAGAAAAAGCCATTACGACCTCGCTTTCTGTTTATACTGCTCGACCAATTCGAATTTTTTTATTTTGCCCGAGGTTGTTTTGGGCAACGCCTCAACCTCGATTATTTCGCCGGGAATTTTGAAAGGGGCAAGATTGAGACGAAGATGTTTCCGCAATTCTTTATGGTCGATTTTTTCTTTGGTTACCAGATACGCCACCAAGGCTTCCCCCAATATCTCATCGGGAACGCCGATGACGGCGGATTCGACGATTCCGGGGAATTCCGCTATAACCTCCTCGATTTCTTTCGGGGAAATTCTGTGGGCGCCGCTTTTAATCATGTCGGAACTGCGGCTGACCACGTATATATAACCGTCTTCGTCAACCGTGGCCAAATCGCCGGTGTGAAGGCCGTCTGATTTGAGCACTTTCGCAGTGGCCTCTGGATTATTCCAATATCCAACCATTATATTGTCCCCCTGCGCTACAATCTCACCGACATCGCCAGGTTTACATGGCTGGCCGTTTTCATCGCGAACGGTTAAAGTGACGCCCGGAATGGCTCGGCCAATAGAACCGATTTTTTCCAGCAATTTTTCCGGCTCGAGATATGATAACCGCGCCGATGCCTCCGTTTGGCCGTACATGATATAAATTTTCAAGTGAGGCAATGCCTCCATTATTTTCTGCGTAAGCGCCGGAGTCATCGGGCCGCCCGCCTGGGTGATATAGCGCAGATGCTCAAAACGATAGTTGCGGATATTCGATTTATGCATCAAGATTGCAAAAGTTGAAGGCACCCCCGAAAAGCCGGTCACTCTTTCTTGCGACATGATTTCCAAAATAACATTAGGGTAGGCGAACCGGTTGTCGATAACGAGGCTTCCGCCGCAATACATATGAGTTAACAATAGAGAATTCCCGTATGAGTAATAAAATGGTAAAATCGCCATTACCCGATCTTCCGGCTTTAGTTCAAGGTACTTTACTATCGATACCGTGTTGGCGTGAAGGTTCTTGTGCGAGAGCGTGACTCCTTTTGGTTTGCCGGTGGTTCCTGACGTATATATTATCTGGGCGATATCTTCGTCCTTGCGGCTCACATGCGGCCTGGCCGGATCGCCCTTTAACTGAATATCGAGCCAAAACTTCTTGTCGAGTTCTTTCGGATAATGATCGTATTGGCCGTCGGAGATAACGAATTTCAGGGATGGAATATCTTGATAGATTTCTTTAACTATATTGGCCGAATTTTTATTGAGTATTAGTCCTGAAACCTCACAATCGCCGAGAATATTTCGGAAATCGCGAACCGTTCCCTGGGAATTTAGGCCGACAACTACGCCGCCCGCCTTTAGTATCGCGAAGTAGGCGATTATGTAATTAATCGATGATTCCAGCAGGAGCCCGACCCGACTGCCCGGTCTCAAATTGAAATCAAGCAGTTGGTTAGCTAAACGATTAATGGCGGCCTCAAGCTCAAGGTAGTTTATCCGGCCGCCAAGATGAATAGCGGCGTCCTTGTAAGGAAATCGTTCGGCATTCTGTTCTACATATTCATGCAGGAGCATAATCTTCCAATCGATTCTATTTGTTAAGTTTTCTGGTTACGTAATCCGTCAGATTCTGAACCGAGTCCAAATTTTTAGGGACAAGTTCATCATCCTCGACAGTTATTCCGAAAGTTTGTTCGATAAAACCGACCAACTCCAACACGCCGGTAGAATCGATAATCCCTTTGTCGAGCAGCGAGGCGTCGTCGGTAAGCTCCTCGGGCGCCCGGCCGAGCATGAAGTTATCGATTATAAATTCCCTAAATTGTTTGGCAATATCCAAGCGGCCTCCTAATTCATAAATTACAGTATCGGCAAATAATTTTCAAGTTCATAACCGGTGATAGTTATCCGATACCTATCCCATTCAACCTTCTTATTTTCGATAAGTTGATTAAAAATGTGCTCACCGAGAGTTTTTTTCATCAGTTCCGATTTCTCGAATTCCCTGATTGCGTTTTCAAGCGAGCCCGGCAACGTATCGATATTGTATTTTTTACGTTCGGCCTCGTTCATCTCGAAAATATTTTCCTCAATCGGAGCGCCCAACTTTAAACCTTTCTTGATTCCATCGTAACCAGCGGCAATCATTACCGCGAAAGCCAAATACGGATTGCAGGCCGGATCCGGGCTTCTCAATTCGATTCGGGTGGCGTTTTCTTTACCTACGCGGTACATTGGAATACGAACCAGCGACGACCGATTGCGCCTGCCCCATGATATATATACAGGAGCCTCATATCCCGGCACAAGTCTTTTATACGAATTCACCCATTGATTAGTAACTAAGCAAAATTCCTTCACGTGGTTTAATATGCCGGCGACATAGCTTTTCGCGACGGATGAAAGATTATAATCATCTTCTTTTTCAAAGAACGCGTTTTTGCCGTTTTTGAATAATGATTGATGCACGTGCATTCCGGATCCGTTCTGGCCGAATATCGGTTTGGGCATGAAACTCGCATAATAGCCTTCAGCCAGCGCGATTTCTTTTACTACCAGCCGGTAAATCATTGCCGTATCCGCCATCTTAAGGGCTTCTTGATATTTCAGGTCAATTTCCTGCTGCGAAGGAGCCACTTCATGATGAGAGCATTCTACCTGAATTCCCATATCTTCGAGAGCCGAGGCCGTTTTTTTGCGCATCTTGGTGGCAGCATCAACAGTCGAATAATCGAAATAACCGCCCCGGTCTATTATTTCAGGCTTGCCGTTGTATTTGAAATAGAAATACTCCATTTCCGGGCCCAGATACGCCGTATAGCCGTCTTTGGCTATCTCTTGCAGTTGTTTCTTTAAGATATGGCGCGAATCCCCCTCGTACGGCTCGCCATGAGGAGTATAAATATCGCAGAATACCACCGCCACTCTTTCTTCGCCGAGCTCCCATGGTATTATCATAAAAGTATCAAGATCGGGCTTTGCTTCCAAATCCGATTCCTCGATTCTGACGAATCCCTCAATTGAAGAGCCGTCGAATCCTTGTCCGTGCTCCAGCACCTCGGAAATCTCCGATCGGGTGATAGTCATTCCCTTAAGCTGTCCTAAAATATCCGAAAACCACAATCGAATATAGTTAACCTTGTGCTTATCTAATAACTCCAATACTTCTTCTTTTGTGCGAGCCATACATTTCTCCTTTTTTCTGTTCCTTTTTAATTATCGGCACTATAAGTTAAAAATTTTTTACAAAATAACCAAAACAACCGAACTTTATTCCGTTCCCCCGAAATATCCGTTTTTTTTGGGTTTTGTGTTTAAAGGTATTGTTTGTGCCAGTTTATGGTTCGCTGCAATCCTTCGGCCAAAGATACTTTAGTTTTAAATCCTAATATAGAATCAGCTTTATGTAAATCGGGAACCCTCCGTCTTACATCTTCGTAACCGCCGCCAAAACTTTCATAAGGAACGAATTCTATTTTTGATTTGGAGCCGGTCATCGAGATAATTTTCCTTGCCAATTCGATTATTTCAATTTCCTCAGATGAACCGACATTTATTATCTGGCCGTTTGCTTTGTCCGATTCCAGCGCCGACGCAATTCCCGATACGGTGTCGCTGACATAGCAAAAACTCCTGGTTTGCCGGCCATCGCCATGAACGGTAATTGATAAATCCCGCAGCGCCTGTTCAATAAACACGGCTTGTGGCCCCCCCCACCAAGAACGGTGGTTGCCTGGACCGTAACTTCCAAAAAACCGCAAAATCACAACGGGTAGTTCCCGTTCGACCGAATAAGCCAGCGCCAGGTGTTCATCAAATATTTTCGATGCGGCATACGCCCACCTTCTCACCATCGATTGTCCCAGCACAAGATCGCCGGATTCGGCGAACGGGGGGGTGGGGTTTTTGCCGTAAACATCAGAGGTTGAAGCGATTACGGTTTTAATGTTTCGCTTGGAAACCGTCTCCAAGACGGTTCTTGTGCCCTCGTTATTGATTGTAAGCGTCTTAAGGGCATCACCATAACGGGGAATTTTATAGGCTGCCAGATGAACCAAAAAATCGGCGTCGGCACACGCTTTTTCCAAGATACCGGCCGATCTGATATCGGCCAATATGAATTCAAATTTCGGTTCACGTTCGATTTCTTTTATATTGTCTTTACTTCCATGCGATAAATCATCGATGACAACAACCTGCCAGCGCCGGTCAATATAATATTTGGCCAGATTAGACCCTATAAAACCGGCTCCACCGGTAATAACTAATTTAGGCATTATTCGAACGGATTATTTGTTTTTATTTTGCGGGTACCCGGTTCAATCCTGGTGAACGATTTTGCAATAATATCAGCGATACGAGCGGCCGTATTTCCGTCCCAGTATTTGGGGACAGATGTTGTTCTGGTCTTATTGGCGATAATCATCTCGGCCGCCGCGGTAATTTTCTCGGGAAAAGGTCCCACGATAATGTTGGTACCTTCTTTTACAGTTGCGATCCATTCAGTATTTTTCCTGATAGTGAGACAAGGGATGCCTAGAGCGCTTGATTCGACCTGCATCGTCCCCGAATCGGTCATCATCAGGGCGGCCCCTTTTTCGAGTGCCAGGAAATCGGGATATTTATAAAGATCGTAGAGGATTAAATCGCGTTCGTTGAAATTCTCCAGCAATCCGAATTTTTTTATTTCTTCTTTCACTCTCGGATAACAAACAAAGACGACAGGCATCGATCGGGATATCTGACGGGCCGCGGAAATAATCCCTTTCATATTTTCAAAATTAGTTGTGTTAGCCTTGCGGTGAAGCGATAGAAGCGCGTAGCCATTGGGCACCAGCCCCAACGATTCGGGCGTTCGCGAGTTTTTCGCCAGCGGCATGAATTTGTTCATGGCGTCGATCATTATATTACCTACAAAAAAAATGCTTTCTTCAGGATTTCCTTCCGCTTTGATATTAGTGTGTGCGTTGCAATCGGTTACGAAGAACATATCGCTGATGCTATCGACCATTTTGCGATTGATATCAGTGCCGGAAACATTCCCTGGACAGCGCAATCCAGCCTCAATATGGGCTATTTTAATCCCGATTCGGGCGGCCGAAATCGCCGTTCCAAGCGCGGCATCGGAGCCGCCGCTGACGATAATCATGTCGGGCTTTAATTCGGTAAAACATTTATCGGCCTCAATCATGGTCTGCGATGTGCATTCCGGATAAGCTCCATTTTTAACATTTAGATAAATATGAGGCTTTGGTAGTTTAAGTTCATCGAACAAATACGCGGCTTCCAGCTTTGAAAAGGGGCTGCTGGTATAAAGGATAATAGGTTCGAGAAAATCGTAATATCGGGCGAACTTATCGATCAATGGAGAAATCTTAATCAAGTTTTTATTCGAATTAACTACGACTACGATTTTTTTTAATCCACCCGAGTACAATTTTGTTTCTCCTCCACCGTTTATTGTCGGCGCGATTGACGGTTATTATAATCATTTATTTGACATTCTCAAATTCAAAAAACGCTTATTCATCGATTTCAGAAATTTGAGCCATAATCTGGGGAATCTTGACAAAGTCAAATTCAAGCAGCAGCCGGGTCAGTTTGAATTCAGCCCAGGTCAGATTACCGTAGTTTTTAACGCTGCTGATGGGATTAATTCCCTGACGCGGAATATGGCGGTCAAACTCCCATAAGGGGAAATTTAATACGGCGGGGATGCTTTTGCGATCGAACTCTCGAAGACATCGCCGCAAAAACCATAATGGGAACAACCGTAATTTTCCCGATTGACCAAACCCGATTTTGATGCCCGCCAAATCGCTTTTACTGGGAGTAAAAGCGGTTATTTTCGAGCTATCTTGGAAAGTTATATTAATAATATTATCTTTCAATCTTATTATTTTAGGGGGCGTTTCGAATATACAATATCGGTATCCCGATGCCGCCAATTTCTGGAGGTAATGGGGGGTTCCGCGTGGATTTCCTTTAAACATCACCCCTAAAAAATGATTATCCGTAATTAGGGTCAACTCATCCTTCAATTCCGCAAAATTACTGCTGCATTTATTGTGCGCAAAATCCAAACAAATACCAATTTCGTGCCCCCTGGAACTGACTAAAGATACAATTTCGGGAAAATCTTTCAACAGGTCGGGCGTGATATAGAAGTTGGCTTGAACCCTGTGCTTATCAACATGATCCAGTAAGTGCAGGATATTGGGGATTGCTCTGGAGCGCGCCCGCCCGCTGGTTTTACTATTTTGAAAATCGTTGATTTCGACCGCCAAAATATGAGCGTTTATTTTGACACTACACGGTTGACAGCTTATTTCGCCGAGGTCGTAACCGTATTCAATAATCGAATCATTGCTCATTTTTGAATCACCGATATTCTATTATAGTTTTTCGCTAATATAGTTAATCGTCATTTCAACATCCAATATTAAATTTTATTCCGAACCGAATCAATACCGTGTCTTTTTTAAAGGGTGGGGTCGATTTTGTAATCATTATCTTCCCGACATTCCAATAATATATTTACACGATAACAATAACTTATTATTATTCAATTATGTTAAATAATAACAATAGAATTTTAATGATAGTCAATCCTGTCAGCGGCAACGGTAAAGCAATAGATATGGCGCCCGAAGTCGAGCATATACTCATCGGTCTGGGCGCAACATGCGATATCCAGATAGGCGAAAACGCCGACCGGGCAACCGCCTTAGCATCCGCTGCGGCCAATCTGGGATATAGGCGCCTTATCGTATTGGGTGGAGATGGGACCTGTAATGCGGTGGCCAAGGGAATTTACAATTCCGATGTAATTATGGGGATAATTCCGGGCGGAAAGAAAAACGATTTTTTCCATTCGCTTGGAATTACCGGCGGCCTGTCCAAAATCTGCAAAATCGCGGCCTTCGGCCCTCCGACACTTATCGATATTGGATTTGTCAACGATACATTTTTTATAAACAACTTCAGCGGCGGCCTGATGGCGGTCGGAATTGATACTAATTTGAGCAGTAACAGATTTGCCGGTTTAAAGAGAGCTTATCATGCCTGGAAAAAATATGAAAGCTACGACATCGCTCTGCGGATTGATAACTTGGAGATTAACCTAAATGCGGCCATGATTATGGTCAATATCGGTAAATTTACGGGCGGCTGGCCGATAGCCCCTCAAGCGATTAACAATGATGGCAAATTCGATGTTTGCGTTGTCGATAATGTGAAAAAATCGCAAATCCCGGCCGTCATATTTAAGTTCCGACGAGCCGACCATTTTCGGTTGCCACAAGTCAGGATGTATCGTTGCCGTCAGCTTGAAATTTCGGGGAACAAGGAAATCCCCGTAGGCTACGATGGGGAAATATACCAGAACGTCGGTGAACGTTTGATGATTAAATGCGAGCCGCAGTCGTTAAAAGCGGCCGTGAATATGGTGAATGGCGATGAAGGTTAAGGAACCCCTGCTTTTATTGGCGATACTTCTCGCAATCGGTTCTAACGCTTGGAGCGATTCCCTACA
>JAAYTW010000213.1 GCA_012517955.1 Candidatus Zixiibacteriota bacterium
AAAAGATAACTATGTAAATACGATTTAGCAAGGATTATCGAAAAGGACGTGGGATTGTCGGGTCAGGCGACCCGACAACAGGTAACGATTTGGGCCGTCAGGAAAGGATTCCTGACGGCGCGGTAATATTTGTCAGGAGCCTTGGGGCTCCTGACCTACTCGGCCGAGCACAAAAATGATAGTAAAGGTAAGGCATGCCTTGCCCTTACGCGGATTCAATTTTACATGGCGCACGAGGACGTACACCATGCACTAGTTCTCGAAGCAGGTGGCAGGATTTATTGTTAAGGAAATGGTCCGTCGGCAATGAATTCCTAGCCGCGTAGCGTGCATAAATCCAGCTTGGGGTTTAGCATGCTACGCGATGTCACTCATTAAATCGATTTGCCGGGCAATTTAAGGGGGTCATCTACAGACATGATTTCTTTTTGGTAGAAAGCTTCCCCATATTTGGCGCCAATCATATAGCCATAGCGGCGATTCTGGATTTCCATGAAATCGAATATATTGCGGGCGGGCGGATAGACATCACGTTGTCCGGGGATTTCTTCGAATTGGCTTTTATAACAGGCTACGGCCTGGCACTTTCGTTCATATTGAGATGAAATATCAATTATCAGAGAGGGGCGCGTTTCCAAAAAACTACAGGAATATAGTATCTTCCGAGGCCGGTGAGGTTCGCCAGCGATAGGCATCTTGCCCAGACCGGCCAGAAAGCATCCTCGATAACCGATTTCACCGGCCGCGCTATGGTCAGGATGGCGCTGACCATCGATATATGGCAAAATAACCAATTCGGGTTTGGCAGCGCGGATAATTTCGGCGACTGCCAGAGCATTTTCCTGTGTTAGAAATAAGCCGGCATCGGGAAGATGCAGATTATGTCGGAAAGTCAGCCGCATCACTTCGGCCGCGCAGTCGGCTTCCCGCTGGCGCGTGATGGCATCGCCGCGGCTACCGGATTCGCCGGCGGTTAAGTCGAGTATGCCCACTTTGTAGCCGAGATCGACGAGTTTGATGATTGTTCCGCCGCAAACGATTTCGGTATCGTCACGATGAGCGGCTATGGCCAGAACATCCAGCTTGGCAATACTATCCACTGATTATCTCCTCATAGAACGCCACATATTGCGAGATGATATCCTCGGTGCTATATTTATCTATCACCAGCTTACGGGCGTTTTCGGACATTTGTTTGCGCACCGGTTCATTTTGCAGGATTTTAAGGGATTCTTCGGCCAGGGCTTCGAAATCGCCAATCGGGACAAGTTTTCCAGTGACACCATCCTGGACTAATTCCGGCAATCCGCCGACGATTGTCCCAACGACGGGCACGCCGCAGCTAAAAGCCTCGAGGGCGGCCAGGCCAAAGGCTTCCGAAGCGGAGGGCAGCATGAACAGGTCGGCCAGCGGAAGGATATACTGGACACGATCCTGATTCCCCAAGAACAGCACTTTATCCCCTATTCCCAGATCGCGGGCAAGGCTAAGCGCGTTGCCGGCATCGGGGCCATCGCCGGCCAACAGCAACTTGGAGGGAATTCGCTTTTGGATGATGTTAAACGCGCGGATTACATCAGTTACGTTTTTCACCGGCCGGAAGTTAGAAATGTGCATGATAATTTTTTCATCGGGGCCGGCGAATCTGCCTCTGGCGCAACTGGAGCCTTCGGGTTTGAATCTTTCGGTATCGACGAAATTGGGAATTACCTTGATTTTGCGGTTCAGTGAAAATACTTTGCGCGTCTCTTTTTCGAGGTATTTGGAGACGGTTGTTACGCCGTCGGATTCCTCAATGGAAAATTTGGTAATCGAGTAGAAGGAGCGATCCTGCCCGATTAAAGTGATATCTGTTCCATGTAGGGTTGTGATAATTTTCGGTCGCTGGTCTTTTAGGACTTGGGCCGCCAGATAGGCCGCCGTGGCATGCGGGATAGCGTAATGGGCGTGGATAATGTCGAACCGATGTCGCATCGACTCATCGGCGAGGCGGGCGGCCAGGGTTTCGGTGTAGGGCGGATATTTGAACAGCGGGTAGTGAAGGATATCGATTTCATGAAATATAAAGTTCGATTCGAAAGTGGTAAGGCGGAACGGAAGTTCATAGGAGAAGAAATGCACTTCCATGCCACGCTTGGATAAACCGATGCCCAGTTCGGAGGCCACCACGCCGGAGCCGCCGCGAACAGGATAGCAGACAATCGCTATTTTCATATTTCCATAACCATATGATTTGCTTGTTCAATATCAAGGGATTTGTAGATTTGGTCGAAAATTTTTGGACCGAATTTGCTGGCGTAGTAAACCGGCGAAATCAGTCGTTCTTGAAGTTGGTTTTCGGGAAACAGATAGTTATATGCCCGTTTTAGCTGGGCCGCCAGGTCCTCGTGGCGTTTTTTATTGGCGGCTTTCAGTTTTTTCTGGAATTCGCCGAAATCAAAATCAATCTTTTTCTGGAAGTTGGCCGCAAGTTGATAGCTATCCGGATCGGATTGTTTAAGGATATCGCCGATGGCGGATAGACGTTGTCGGATGTCTGCTTTGATTGAATCGATTTCGGCGGCGGCATCCGAGGGGAACAGTCGATTGATTACATCACCGACAACCTTATCGATTCCCTGCTTCATTTTTACAATATCAAGCTCGTATTTTTCGATAATTCGTTTCGCCTGCGGCTCTATTATTGTTAGGCCGGGGCGCGGGAAAATTATCGGCAGGGGGACATCGAACAACTCGAACATCGGCGCGATTTGGGCATAGTAGGCAAGTTCGGACGGTCCGGTTATCTGGCAAAGGGTGGGAAAGGCCGAAGCCTGGGCTATCGGGCGAAGAAGCGCGTTTGGGGAAAAATCCTGCGGCGATTGTTCGACAATTGTCGACAGCTGTGATAAGGTATATTTCTGTTCGGTTTTGTCGACGCGATAAAAATCGCCTTCGTGAATAAGGTTAAGCCTTTTAGGATTATGATAAAATAGATTTAGCAAATCCCCGGTTTTATGAATTTGCGCGTGATATCCTAATCGAGAAAGCTTTTTCGTTTGCGAATCGAACGCATCATAGGTCTTTTTGTGATTTTTTATTTCGTTGATGAAAACCTGTTTAAAATGCGTTTTTAGTCCCGGAAAGTTAGGGTCTACCAATACGATACCATATTCGCCGATAAGATGATTAAACAGACGGGCAAACGATTGGGCAATCGAATCGCCGGGTCGATGCGAGTCGCGGATGAATTCGCATAAAGGCTTTTTAAATTCGGATTCTTGAAGCGACTGTTCAAGGTGGCCTAAAACGGGCAAGATATTTTCATCGAATTTTAGATTTGCAATCGGCAATCCCGAATCGGCGTCCGGAGAATCGTAAGATAATCGGATATACTCTCCCCCGCGTTCAAGGAATCCGGCCGAACTGATTTCGGCGAAATCGTGGTCGTCTGTAGCCATCC
>JAAYTW010000214.1 GCA_012517955.1 Candidatus Zixiibacteriota bacterium
CTCAATCGAAGCTATGCCAAGTTTTATGGTAATCCAAGCCTTCAGGGGCTTTTGGTCGCCGATGTTTACCCTGGCCAGCCTGCCGCCAAGGCCGGTATCAAACCCGGAGATATAATCGTCGAATTTGACGGTAAACCGGTGGCCGCCGAAACCGAAGATGATTTGAATAAATTCACTGTCGACGTCTCTCAAGTCGCGATAGGACAAAAAAAACAAATCAAGCTGATTCGCGATGGCAAACCGATTACTCTGGCCGTTACAATAGGTCAGAAACCAAAAGTCAAAGCCGATGAATACGAAACCGACTTTGATTTCACCGTCGAGGAGATAACCGATAACACTTATCGCGATTACTTGCTTGAAACCAAAGAAGGGGTTTATGTGCGTTACGTCGAAATCGGTTCGCCCGCCAATAAAGGCGGCCTGGAATCGGGCGATGTAATAGTTAAAGTCGGCGATAAACCTATCAGAAACCTGCCAGAGTTCAAAGAGGCGATGAAAGCGGTCGGTAAACCCGATTATCTCCTGCTTCGAATTCTTCGCGGTAAAAATTACGCATTCGTGCTTCTTGATTTAACCGATAAAGATAAACCGTCAACCGACAAAAGAAACAATAACAGCCGAAATTGAGCCCTGCTCATCCAAAAATATAACCCCGTTTCGAAAAACGAACCGGGGTTATTTGGGGAAATCCACGCGGAAAAACGACGAAATTACAGCGCCGAAGAAACCGGCGGCTCCAGGTTCAACATCATCGATTCAAGTGAAGCAAGCTCCCTGAATTTGCGAAGCTGGTCTTCGGTCAAAACCGCTCGAGCCTGCATAATTGCGTTGATTTCCAGAGTCTTCAGTTCAGCCAGATATTGATAATATTCTTTCACGAGTTGGCAACAGGCGACACCGTTCATCATGACCCAATTACTGGTAAACTTATCGATTTCCTGTTTGCGAATCTGTGCCTGGGCTTTAGCCTGAATCATTTTTTCCTTTGTAGTATTGTCAAGAATTGTCAATTTTCTGATTTGCGAATCGGTCAACGCCAACCCGCTTTTATAATTCAGCACCTTGGCGATTGGAGTCGTCGGTAAATTATCTTGACCGAATACTACCGCTGCCGAAGCGATTACATATGCCAACACGATGATTGCCAATCCATTTATCACAACCCTTTCCATAACTTCTCCTAAAGCTAAAAATTTTGTTTCCGGCCATTCATCAGGCCCAAACCCTATCGATTTTCCCGGGATTCTCGTCAGACAGCTAATATTACTCATATCTGAGCTGCCTGTTGCATCAAGTTCACTATTAATTACGGAAAATATCCGAATGGGTTGCGTTTTTTTATTTTGGTTATGCAAAAAAAAACGGGGACCCCGTGTAGGCTATCCCCGTTGTCAACGCGATATTTCGTCACCCGCGCTGGATTAACCGATTGGCTTTAATCGGCTCAGCGCTTCGGCGATTCTATCAAGACCGGTTTCGATATTTTTCTCGGATGTGGCATAGGATATACGCAAATACCCCCCCAAACCGAACGATTCTCCCGAAACAACCGCGACATGCGCCTCTTTCAAAAGGTAATAGGCCAGATCGTTTCCGTTTAGCACCTTATCTTCGCCGCATTCGGTATTAAAATAATGCTTGAAATTGGCGAAAAAATAAAACGCGCCCCGCGGCGTCGGACAGGTTACTCCCGGAATTGACCTTAGCTTCGCCAGACCCAGATTGCGCCGCTTTTCGAACTGGGCCGCCATTTTCTTCACTTCATCCTGAGTTCCGTTTAGCGCCTCTACTGCCGCTTTCTGCGAAATCGAACAGGCATTGGATGTGTTATGGCTCTGCACTTTGCTCATGCCCGAAATCAATTCTTTTGAACCAGCCGCGTATCCAATCCGCCAACCGGTCATCGAATACGATTTCGATACGCCGTTTATTAAAACAGTCAGCTGTTTTGCTTTATCAGATAACGACGGGATACTGGTGAACTTCAGACCGTCGTAGACCAACTTCTCGTAAATCTCATCGGAAATAATTAATATATTTTTCTCAACCGCGATGTTGACGATTTCCAACAGCTCCTCTTTCGAGTAGGCGGCCCCTGTCGGATTACAGGGATTGTTGATAAATACCGCTTTCGTTCTTGGCGTTATGGCCCCCCGGAAATCATCCGGCGTCATCAAAAATCCATTTTTCTCAGAACAAGGCACATACACGGGCTTTCCGTCCGCCAAAACGACCATCTCCGGATACGACACCCAATAGGGCGATGGAATTATCGCTTCATCGCCCGGGTTAAAAATAGCCACACACAAATTATACAGGCAATTCTTGGCTCCCGATGACACGATTATTTCATCAAGTTTGTAAGTTAGACCGTTATCGGTTTCTAATTTTTTCGCTATCGCTTTTTTCAAATCGGCGATTCCGTTGTTAGGGGTGTATTTAGTAAAATTCGCATCGATAGCCTTCTTGCCGGCCTCTTTTATGTTTTCCGGCGTCGGAAAATCCGGTTCGCCAATCGAAAAATCGATAATGTCAACGCCCTCCGATTTTAGTTGGGTGGCCTTGGCGGCGATTTTTAGAGTAGCCGATTCGCCCACCCGTTGAATTCTATCCGATAAAAATCCCATACAAATCACTCAGCCTCTTATGGAGCCTTGCGGCTCCTAAATGTTTAAAAGATTAATTTCAGGTACTTGAAATCAAAAAACCTTACCTTAACGCGTGCCCGTATTCTTATCTTATTGATTTAAACATATCTAATTAGAAAAAGCAACGCAACAGAATTCCATCGTCTTCAATCTTGGTTTCTATACGGGAATAATTTTCGGCGTGAGATATCGCGCTCTATGCGGATAAATCAGGGCGGCAAAGATGCCGCCCCTTTAAAAGTTATTTCTCTTTTTCTTCCTCGGCCTTGGCCTTCTCGATTTCCTCGATTACGCGGGCCGAGATTTCACGCGGAACTTCTTCGTAATGTGAAAACTCGCTGGTGTGAGTGCCGCGTCCTTGGGTCAGCGAACGCAGGGAAGTGGAATATTTATACAATTCCGCCAGCGGCACCTGCGCTTTAATCCGTTTCATTTTACCCTCCCCTTCCATACCAATAATTTTACCGCGTCGGGAGGAGATATCGCCCATAACATCGCCCATGAATTCATCCGGAACCAGCACATCGATGATATTGATGGGCTCCAGTAGATACGGGTCGGCCTTGGCTACGGCGTCTTTGAATCCCATGGAAGCGGCGATTTTGAAAGCCATATCTGATGAATCAACAGTATGGTATGAGCCATCGAAACAGGTGACTCTAAAATCGACCACCTTCGTGCCGGCCGGTCCGGCTTCTTCTCGAGCTTCAAGAACACCTTTTTCTACTGAGGGCAAAAATTTGCCGGGAATCGCGCCGCCGACGATAGCATCAACGAATTCGAAATCTTTGCCTTTGGGCAGAGGTTCGACGCGCAGCCAGCAATCGCCGTACTGACCGCGGCCCCCGGTCTGACGTTTGAATTTACCCTGCACTTCAACTTTTTTACGGATAGTGGAACGATAGGGAATTTTCGGTTTAATAAGCTCGACTTCGACTCCGAATTTGCGTTTTAACCTATCGATAACTACATCAAGATGCAATTCGCCCTGGCCCGATAATAGGGTTTGCTTAATCTCGGGATCGATAACCATTTGAATTGTCGGGTCCTCATCGCGTAATTTCGATAAACCGTTGGCTATTTTTTCCTCATCCCCTTTGGCTTTGGCTTTGAGTGCCATACTGATAACGGGGTGTGGAAAATCTATTGGAGGATATTGAATCATCGCGCTTTTTTCGGCCAAAGTATCGCCCGTTTTAGTCGTGCGCAACTTGACGAGCGCGCCGATATCGCCGGCGGCAATTTTACCGGCCTCCTGGCGGTCTTTGCCGTTCAATACGAATATCTGCCCGATTCTTTCATTGGAATTCGAAGTCATATTGTATAAATCATCGCCGACCTTAATCGAACCGGAAAACGTCTTAAAAAACGACAGCTCCCCGACATGCGGTTCGGACACGGTTTTAAACACAAGCGCGGATATGGGCGCTTCGACCGAAATTCTTCGGGTAACCTCTTTGTCTCCATCCTTGCCTTTTATCTCTCCTAAGTAATCAGGCGCAGGAAACAATAGGGTAGCGTAATCCAGAAAAGTGGTAACGCCGGCCAAAGTTGTGGCCGAACCGGCGAAGACCGGAAAGATGGCGCGGCCGGCGATTCCTTTGATTAGTCCTTGCTTGATTTCATCCTCAGAAATCGTCCCCTGGTCAAAAAACTTTTCAAGAAGGTTCTCGTCGGCTTCAGCGGCGGCTTCGACCATTTTATCGTGCCAGTTTTGGGCGATATCTTTCATATCAGTCGGAATATCCTGTAATTTGGGGGAACCATCTTTTTCGAAACTGACCGCTTTCATTTTCAATAGGTCGATAACTCCCTTAAATGTAAGACCGTCGCCCCAAGAAATCGTTAAGGGGACGGCATGAGTTGAATAATTCTCCTGAATCACCGCCACCCATTTGGCATAATCGGCATGTTCTTTATCGAGGCGATTTATAAAAAAGGCTCTGGGAAGATCGTTTTTGGAGGCCAGTCGCCAGACCATATCGGTGCCGACTTCAGGGCCGGTAACCCCGTTAATAACAATCGCGCCGATATCGGCCGCCCGTAATCCACAGACAACCTCGCCGAAAAAATCGGTATAGCCTGGCATATCGATAAGGTTTATTTTAAATCCTTTCCAATCAAAATTCGACAGGGTTAAACCTATCGAAATTTTGCGATTGATTTCATCTTCGGCGTAATCGGAAACGGTATTTCCGGAATCGACGTTGCCCAATCTGGTAGTGACCTTGGCGGCAAATAAAGCTGCTTCAACAAGCGAGGTTTTGCCGGAGCCGCCGTGACCGACAAACCCGATGTTTCTGATTTTATCAATTGCGTACTCTTTCATTTATCCTCCTCGAGCCCAATTCTCTTTATCATAAACTTTCATAATAGTAAAATGATTTAATGATGTCAACCCCCGCGTGGTTAAAAAATATATAAGGGCTTAAGCTTATTCGCGAGTAATTTGTTTACTAACACAAAGGCCGAGCATTACTTGGCGAAAAACCCCGATATATCCGCTCAATCATCTGGAAGATTTTGATGGTGGCTATTGGGCGCGTCCCAATCACTAAATATAGGACAGATTTCATCCTACCGGTCAAAACCCGATAAAATACTCCCATTAATTGTCGTATATATAATTCGCCCCGGATATTTTTTACATTACCGGAGTTTTAGGCACTTTGCCGGTTCCTTTGCAGAATCGGCAGTCAACCATTTTCTTAGAGTTATGGCTCTCTCCGGCGGCTATAAGGCATTCCTGACAGCTTGTCAAAATAACTTTGGTGAAAATGCCCTGATGATGCGATTTATCGTACGGCTGCCCAGCGGCGCATTTGCCAGTAGCATCGCAGTGACCGCAATCAACTAAATCCTTGGGATCGATTGGCGGAGCCGGCGGCGCGACGACCTCGATTTTTGTTGGTTGTGGCGGAGCGGCTGGTCGCGGCGCTTGCTTCTTTTCATTTTTAGCCGGTTTTTTTGCGGCTGTTTTCGGTTTGGCGCTTGTTTTCGATTTTACCGCCGGCTTAGTTTTACTTTTGGCGACGGTTTTGGCGTTTTTTTTCTTGGCTGGCATAATAACCTCGCGATTTATTTTGGCAACTATTTTCGAAACCAAGTCTCCGCTCGGGAACCATGGCGCCCGAAGCGCTATTTGAAATGAATTTTATCATGCGGCAATCAAGATGGCAATGGTTTTTTTAGCAGTATCCATCTGAATCTCGTAGGTGTAAGAGAAAAATTATACTGATAAAAAGATACTACGCATAAGCGCGTTTCCCCTAAAATTAAATAACGCCGGAATCGGCGCCTCATCCCTTGGGCAGCCATACAACTGCTTTTCGGCCGAGGCATTACCGGCCGCGATTAATATCGCCGAGCTCGGCGGATAGGGGGCATGGTTATCGAACCAAACCCTCATTAATCGGTAAAGGGGCCTGCCCTATAGCCAAACAGTGTCTCCCGCTCATTTGCCTTGACATAAAGAAAACGGCGATGCATTTTGGCGTTCTAATGAAGGTCGGCCATGAACAAAACGGCATCACAAATAATCAGAAGTTACCTCTATCGCTATAAATCTCGATGGCTTTGGGGATTTTTGACGGTGTTTCTTTCCACCGCTTTTTCAATGATTTCCCCTTGGGTGTTGCGTCAAGCGATTAATGCGCTTCAAGAAGGCGTTACTACAGAAAAGCTGGTCACCTATGCTATCATAATAATTGTCGCCACCATTATCCAAGGCATATTTTTGTTCTATATGCGCCAAACGATGATTGTGGCCTCCCGCATGATAGAATACGACCTTCGCAACGACCTATTCGCGCAAATCCTGAAACTCGACCGCCCATATTTCGATAAGACCCCTACTGGCGAACTGATGGCCCGCATGACCAACGACCTTGACGCGGTCCGTAATATGATTGGCCCGGGTATCATGTATTTCGCGAACACCGTGTTTACGTTCGGTATGGCATTTATTTTGATGATTATAATCAACGTGAAATTAACCGTTGTGGCGTTTCTGCCATTGCCTTTTATTACCATAACAACCTATTTCCTCGGCCGCGAGGTACACAAGCGCTATCTTAAAATACAGGAACAGTACGCCCGAATCACCACTGAAGTGCAGGAGAATTTATCGGGAATCCGCGTGATAAAGGCGTATGTTCAAGAAGAAAACGAAATCAAACGGTTTGGCCGGCTCAATCGAGATTATATAAAGAAAAACCTTCAGATGGTGAAAATCTGGGGTATGATTTTCCCGGTCGTGTTCGGTTTCGCCGGGTTATCTATCGCGCTGGTACTCTGGATCGGCGGCAATCAGGTGATAAACAAAGCCGGTACATTAGGCGACCTGGTGGCATTCACGGCCTACCTGATGTTGCTACTCTGGCCGGTAGCGGCTTTAGGCTGGGTAATCGGATTGTATCAACGCGGCATGGCCTCCATGAAACGTATCGCCGAGATTTTCAACGCCAACCCGCAGATTCCGAGCCCGATTGAGAACAACATTAAATACTCTATCTCCGGTAAAATCGAATTTCGCAATCTAAGTTTTGCCTACGGCGAAAAAACGGTGCTTCATGATATTTCGCTTATGATTCCCGCTGGGGCGACCGTGGCGATTCTTGGTCATACCGGCTCAGGCAAAACATCATTGGTTTCTTTAATCCCCCGCCTGTATCCGATTCGGCGCGGCATGCTGTTTATTGACGATAAGGATATCAATGACATCGATATATTCAGCCTGCGTTCGCAAATCGGTCTGGTAGCTCAGGAAACTTTTCTGTTTTCGCAGACTATCGAAGATAATATCTCATTGGGAAGACTAACCTCCAAATATGCGGTTGGCGAAACCGCCTCTATTGCCTCTATTGCAGATGACATCAATGGTTTCCCATCCGGATTTAAAACGCTTATCGGTGAGCGGGGGATAACTTTATCAGGAGGGCAACGACAACGTACGGCATTAGCGCGGGCGCTAGCCATCAATCCGAAAATATTAATACTGGATGATGCGTTCTCATCGGTGGATACCGCCACGGAGGAGAATATCCTGACCAACCTTCGTCAAGTTATGGGAAACTGCACATCACTGATTATTTCCCATCGAGTTTCCACCGTCAAAAACGCCGATCTGATTGTCGTGCTGGAAAACGGCCGGATAGCCGAATCAGGCAACCACGATCAGCTTCTGCAAAAAGGCGGATTATACGCAGTTCTGCACGAGCGGCAACTGCTAAAACAAGAATTGGAAGCGTTGTGAGTTATATTACTATCGAAGATATTTTAGAAACTGAAAGATTGTTAGGCAAACCGGTCGAACGCTCGGTGGAAATTCCTTTGACGGAAAAAGAGCTGCGGCGTATCCGCTCAAGCCAGCGTAATGGGCGGGCTCATGATATAACAGTATTCATTTTCAATGGGAATAAATTGCTGTTCATCGCCAAGCCGTTTTATCCTTCGGGATTGTTTCGTGCCCCCTCCGGCGGCGCTTATCCCGGGGAGAAGTTGGTCGAGGCCGCTCACCGTGAAATATACGAAGAAACGGGCGTCATAATTCGCCTCGAGAAGTATTTCCTTCGCATTAAAGTTCGATTTGCGGCGGATAACGATTGTATCGATTGGACTTCCCATGTTTTCAAAGCCCGTTACGTTTCCGGAATAATCAATCCTATAGATACGAACGAAATCCGTGAGGCGCGTTTTGTCGAACGAAGCGAGCTGGAAAAATTCGATGATATCTTAATCAAGATAAACACCGGCGGCTTTCGCTATCGTTCGTTTTTGACTCGGGCCGCCATGGATATTTTGGATAATGATAAACAATGACTGATATTCAATCTGAAGAAGAAATACTGGGCAAGGCTTATGATAATCGGCTGATGAAACGTCTGCTGGTTTACCTTAAGCCATATCGGCTTTTGGTGGCTTTGAGCGTGCTTATCATGCTGTTATCATCGCTGGCGCAATTGGCCGGGCCGTATATTACCAAGCTCGCTATCGACAACTATATCGCTAAAGGCGACCAGACCGGTTTGCTTCACGCAATCCTGGGATTTCTGGGCGTGATTGTGGCTGGCTTCACGCTTCAGTATTTACAGGTTTACATGATGCAGTATGTCGGTCAAAAAGCGATGTATGACCTTCGCATGCAGATATTCTCGCATGTTCAAAATCTCGACCTGACCTATTTCGACAAGAATCCGGTCGGGCGAATCCTAACCCGTATCACCGGCGATGTCCAGGTGTTAAATGAACTGTTTACCGCAGGCGTGGTGGCGATATTCGGCGATATCTTCATGCTGATTGGTATTGTAATCGCGATGCTGGCAATCAATTGGAAACTGGCAATGGTGGTGTTTTCAGTTATTCCAATTTTGATAATCGCCACCGCCATATTCAGGCGTAAAGTGCGGCAATCTTACCGCGATGTCCGATTAGTTACGGCTAAAATCAACTCCTATTCGCAAGAACACATATCGGGCGTAACCGTGATTCAAAGTTTCGTGGCCGAAAAGAAAGCATTCGATGGATTCGATAGCATCAATAAAGATTTGATGCGCGCTCATATCCGTACCGTGTTTTATTACGCGGTCTTTTTCCCGGTAGTTGAATTGGTC
>JAAYTW010000215.1 GCA_012517955.1 Candidatus Zixiibacteriota bacterium
TCAACACCGTTCCATCGTCCTCAATATCTATTTTTACGCCGGTTTTTTCGATAATCGCGCGGATATTTTTGCCGCCGGGACCAATGACCTCGCCGATTTTATCGACTTTGATTTTCATGAAAATGATTCTCGGCGCGAATGGGGACAGCTCGGCTCTGGGTTTGTCGATTGCTTCGTTCATTTTCTTCAAAACGAAAAGCCTGGCCTGGCGGGCTTGTTCAAGAGCCTCCCGCATAATATCGATGCTGATGCCGCTCACCTTGACATCCATCTGAAATGCGGTTATCCCCTCGGCGGTACCGCATACTTTAAAGTCCATATCACCAAGATGATCTTCGGCGCCGAGAATATCGGTTAAAATGGCGTAGCGTTCGCCCTCAGTAATCAAGCCCATGGCGATTCCCGCAACCGGGCTTTTTATCGGAACGCCGGCATCCATCAGGCTGAGCGTGCCGCCGCATACTGTCGCCATCGAGGATGAACCATTGGATTCCAATATATCCGATACAATCCGAATTGTATAAGGAAACGACGATTCCGCTGGAATTACCGGCTCGATCGCGCGTTCCGCCAAAGCCCCATGGCCGACTTCGCGTCTGCCGGTTCCGCGAATCGGTTTGACTTCGCCTGTGGCGGATGGCGGGAAATTGTAATGGAGCATATAGCTTTTAAAGGATTCCCCCAGCAAATCGTCGATTTTTTGTTCATCCATTTTGGTTCCCAGCGTGGTTACAACCAACGCCTGGGTTTGACCACGTTGAAATATCGCCGAGCCATGAGTGCGAGGCAAGAAACCAATCTGAATTTCTATCGGCCTGATTTCATCACAACGACGCCCGTCGATACGGCGTCCTTCCGATAAAATCATTTCCCTCATATCGTCGCGTTCGAAATCAGCAATAATGGCCAGGATTTCCTTTTCTTTTTCGGGAAACTTATCCGCTAAAGCCGCTTTTACTTCCTCGACCATTTTATTTATAATTTCCTGGCGCTGGAGTTTATCCGTTGTCCGGTTGGCGATTTTAATCGTGGGAAGCGCCATCTCCGTAAGCGTCGCCAACAATTCGGGGTCCTTTACAGGCTGTTGAATTTCCGGTTTAGGTTTGCCGCATTTTCCTTTAAGTTCATCGATGGCCGAGACAACTTTGGCAATCCATTCATGAGCAAACCCCAGAGCTTCTATCATGGTTGATTCGCTAATCTCTCGCGCTCCCCCTTCGACCATGTTGATGCTGTCTTTAGTCCCGGCGACCACAATATTAAGGTCATTTCCCTCTAATTCGGTAAATGTCGGGAACGCCACGAATTTATCCCCCACATGGGCGACCCGAACGCCTCCAAGTGGTACATAGAAAGGGATATCCGAAACTGATAAAGCCGCTGAGGCCGCAATTATGCCGAGCACATCCGAATCGTTTTCCTGATCGGATGACAGCACTTGTACGAGAACCTGCACTTCATTGAAGTAACCATCGGGAAATAATGGGCGAATCGGGCGGTCAATCAAGCGTGAACATAAAATTTCGCGTTCGGTCGGGCGACCTTCACGTTTAAAATATCCACCGGGTATTTTTCCGGCCGCGTACGCTTTTTCCCGATAATCCACGGTCAACGGAAAAAAATCGCCGCCGTCTTTGGGGGGATTTCCCGCGCATGCGGTCGCCAGCACTACGGTATCGCCGAGTCGAACCAAAGCGGCGCCGCCGGCCTGTTTAGCGACGTGCCCGGTTTGAATAATCAGTTTTTTATCGCCGATGAGTACTTCTACTTGTTCATATGTCATTTTTTATTCCTCTGGCCGCCATTACTTACGCAGGCTTAAAGTTTCAATCAAAGCCTGATAAGCTTTCGGGTCGCTGTTGCGTAGATAGTTCAATAAACGGCGACGTTTTCCAACCATTCGTAACAATCCCATATTGGAATGATGGTCCTTTGGATGATTCTTTAAATGTTCGGTTAAATAATTAACCCGTTCCGTCAGCATGGCGACCTGAACTTCTACTGAACCCGTGTCTTTCTCGTGCAGATGGAAATTGCTGACTATCTCTTGTTTTTTCTCTTTCGTTAGAGCCACTTTTTTCCTCCTAAATATTTAATATCCTTTTTATTTCCATTTCATCCTTGGCCAGCGCCGCCACCAGATATTCGGGCGACTCGAATTTTATCGGCGGCCGAGTGTATTTTTCCAGGCTTAATTTTACTGATTTCCCAAGAGCATCGCCACTGAAATTAAACAGATTCGCCTCGACGCAAATAGTTTGGTCGCCGAATGTCAACCTGCCCCCGATATATGCCATCCCCGCATATTTTACGTCATCTATTTCCGCCCAGGCCGCGTAAACCCCGTCCTTTGGGATAAGTTTACCCGGCGGTATATTCAAATTAAGCGTTGGATAACCAAGCCTCCGGCCGGCGCCGTACCCTTTTATAACATCCCCCGTTAAAAAATATTTATAACCCAGCATCGCCGCCGCCTCATCATAGTCGCCTGTTTTAAGCTCGCGGCGGATAGAGCTGGACTTAATCGGGCGACCATCATCATAGACCGGCCCAACCATCTCAACCGAATAACCGTATCTTTCCGATAGCGAGCGGGCCATCTCGAAATTCCCTTGTCGGTCTTTGCCGAACGAATGATCATATCCGATAACAAAATGTTTCATATTAAGATGTTCTATTAGAATTCTCTGAATAAAGTTTCCTGCGTCAAGAGAAGCTAATTGCTGATTGAACTCGAGGATAACCACCAAGTCAAGATTTAATTTCGAAAGCAGATGCAGTTTTTCATCTTTCGTGTTTAAGACCTCGGTACAGCCTTTGCGGCCTAAAATCAATTGCGGGTGGGGATCGAAAGTCAACAATGTCGCCAGTGAATTTGTATCTCTGGCGGCTTTGACTAATCTCTCTATCAAAGCCACATGGCCGCGGTGAACTCCATCAAAAGTGCCGACCGTCACCGATGTTTCCCCAATGGTCTCTCTTTCAAGCTGACTCTTGCCGCAGATGACCTTCATCGATAATTCTCACGTATTTGCCGAGGACATCGCGGCTGTCAAGCCGGTCAAAACTTCCCCAGCTGTAATTCAATTGGACCAGAGCCACAACTTTGCTGTCTGAATCTACCAATAACGATAAGCATCCGCCAGGCCCGCGATATTCCGTTCGCGATAAGTATTTTTTAATAAAAGGCCGTCCCTCAATAATCGATTTGATATATTCCGGGCGGACGAATATTCTTGGTTTCTCGGGCATGGCTTCCCAAAGCGGTTTTATCATACTGAAATCGTTAATCTCGACGGCTTTCTCCAATTCGCGCAACGTAACCGCCTGTTCAAGCTTGAAAGCACCGATTCCGGTTCTAATCAAATCGGTAAGATAGGCGCCGCAACCAACCATTTGCCCCATCTCATGCGCCAGACTGCGGACGTAAGTACCGGCGGAACAGGTCACGTCTATGGTAACATCAGGCCAGTCAAACGAAACGATTTTAATCTCGTATAATTCCACCTCTTTATAACGTTCCGGAATGTTTTCTCCTCTGCGAGCGTTTTCGTACATCTTTTGTCCATCGACCTTGGCCGCCGAAAACGGTGGAATTAGTTGCTTTATTCTGCCGGTGAATTTTCCGCATAGTTCTTCGAATTGCTCAATAGCCATGAATCCTGGGTCTTTTTCGCCGGTGGTTTTGCCTTCGGCATCAAACGTATCGGTGGACCGGCCGAATTTAATTTCGGCGCGGTATTGTTTATTGGCGCCGGTCAATTGTTGCGAAAACAGCGTTCCCTTGCCAAGCAACATCACCATTAATCCCGTTGCCAAAGGATCCAAAATACCGGTATGGCCGACTCGCCTTTGGTCAAAAAGAACCCGCAAGCGGTCCACGAGGTCATGCGATGTAATTCCTTTAGGCTTATCAACCAAAATTACGCCGTTATACATTCAAATACTCCGATAACGCTATCACCACGGTCGGTTCCGCCGAATCGAGATTTTCGGCAAGCGTAAATCCGGATGCGTTTAAATGGCCGCCCCCTCCCCGCTTGCCGGCAAATGAGCCGATATCGATTCCATCGCGCGAGCGTAAGCTGACTTTTACGGTTTTGGAATCAACCTCCTTGAGCAAGACACCTACTTCGACCCCTTTGATCATCATGCTGTAGTCGATTAAGCCCTCGGAGTTTTCCATCGATGCTCCGAATTTCGCCGGGTCGTTTTTAGCCAGTTTGAATACGCAAATTTTACCGTCGGCGTATAATCGCATATTTTGTAAAACGTAACCGACCATCTTCAGTGTCGCGGCCGTAAACGACGAAAAGATATTTTCGGCTATTGATTTCGGCCGAGCGCCTTTTTCGACCAAAACCGCCGCCGTATTCAAGCACCTGGATGTGGTATTGGAAAATTTAAAGCAACCGGTATCGGATATTAACGCCGCGTAAAGAGGACCGGCCACATCCGCATCGAAAGAACCCCCGGCGCTATTGAAAATATCGAATAATATTTGGCCGACGGCACAGGCATCTTTATCAACAATATTCACCCGCCCATACATTTCGTTATCTTCGTGGTGGTCGATATTAACGATTAGCGTTTGGGGACCGATTAAATTTTTAACAAATCCGATGCGCTCGAAACGAGGACATTCCAATATGATAGCAACCGGAAAATCCGATGACGTTTTTGGGGCTTCGGATTTTATCACGCCTTCTGAATCAAGAAAAACGTACTTGGATGGGATTATTCCCTGGGAATAAACCATCGTTTTTTTGCCAAGTCTTTTTAAATAATTATTCAAGCCTATTAGAGAGCCGATCGAATCGCCATCGGGGTCTTGATGGGAAGTCAATAAGAACGTGTCGTTATCCGTTATCAGTTTATTCAGAATATTGATCTGTGCCCTGTTGTCTGTCATGTTTTATCTGGTCAAGAAGTTGATTGATTCGCTGCCCTCGTTCAATCGAATTGTCATACAAATACTTCAGTTCCGGTATAAATTTGACGCGTATCTGCGACGCCGTTTCCATGCGAAGATATTTGGTCTGATGCTCAAAGTAGAGGGACGCTTTGTCGCGCATGACATCATCGCCCAATACCGAATAGAATACCTTGCCGTAACGAAGGTCTTTTGTCAATTCAACATCGGTTATGCTTATTATCATTCCTTCCGGAAGCTCCGGGTCATTGATTATCAATTTCGAAAGCGTCCTTTTTATCTGGGACGCCAGCCGGTCGATTCGTGAAAATGATTTCATCGCCACTCCAGGTTTATATCCGTTACAACCGCTTCAGGATGGTTTCCGGCCATGTTCGCGACATTCGATAACACGGTGTTGGCAAAAGCGCTATCGTTGGAAATTACCGCTACGCCGAGCGTGCAAACCTGCCAGAGATCGTTATCCTCGAGCTCGGCCACCGATACATTGAATTTGCTTTTTATCCGCTCTTTCATAGACATAATTATTTTCCGTTTGGCTTTAAGCGAATTTGACCCTGGTAAATGCAGTCGGATTTTTAATATGCCAACAACCATTGAACCTTACCTCATAACTAATCGAGCGTTCTGGCCTTTTCCGTGATTTCGAACGTTTCGATAATGTCCCCTTCTTTGACATCCTGCATCGACGATAATCCGATACCGCATTCGAATCCGCTCTGGACTTCCCTGACATCATCTTTGAATCGCTTCAGAGAAGTAATAGTACCTTCGCTGATAATGACACTATTACGCAACACCCTGTATTTGGCGTTCCGCTTGATAGCGCCGTCTTTTACGATGCTTCCGGCGATAAATCCCACTTTCGGAACTTTGATAATATTGCGAATTTCCGCGGCGCCGGTTTTGATTTCGACGCTTTCCGGCCTGAGCAATCCCTCCAGAGCTTTCTTTATATCGGATTCCACTTCGTAGATGATTTTATAAAGCCGATAATCGACACCCTCTCGTTGAGCCAATTCTGCGGCTTTAATATCGGGGCGAACATGGAACCCGATAATGATGGCATCAGAGGCGGCGGCCAACATAACATCAGATTCGTTAATCGCCCCCACGCCGCGATGGATAACCCGCACCGCTACTTCTTTATGTTCTATCTTGGAGAGCGTGTCGGATAGCGCCTCAACTGAACCATCGGCGTCCCCCTTTATCACCAGATTCAACTCGCGTATCTGACCCTCTTTGATGCGGCTGTAAACATCGGTAAGTTTAATCCTGTTAATGAGTCGGAAATCCCTTTCGCGTTTAAGGCGCAAACGTTTTTGGCTGATTTCCTTGGCGGCCGATTCGCTGCGGGTTACGACGAACGCATCGCCGGCTTGAGGCACTCCGTCCGCTCCAAGTATCAGCACCGGCACTGACGGCTGAGCTTCGGTAACCATATTACCGCGTTCATCGAACATGGCGCGGACTTTTCCGGAATAAACCCCGCAAACGAATGGATCACCGACACGCAGAGTCCCCTTCTGAACCAGAATCGTACAGATAACCCCCTTACCCTTATCGAGCCTGGCTTCCACAACCACTCCAAGGGCCCGCCTCTCGGCATTGGCTTTAAGTTCCATCATTTCGGCTTGCAGCAAAATCATATCAAGCAGCTTATCGACGTTCGTCCCGTATTTAGCCGATATTTCAACCATGATAGTTTTGCCGCCCCACTCTTCCGGAACGAGATTATGCTTGGCAAGCTGATTTTTTATATTATCCAGATTGATATTGGGTAAATCGATTTTATTGATTGCCACAATAATCGGAACTCCTGCGGCGCGAGCATGGTCGATGGCCTCTACAGTTTGCGGCATCACCGCGTCATCGGCGGCCACAACCAGCACAACGATATCGGTAACTTGCGCTCCCCGAGCCCGCATAGCCGAAAACGCCTCATGGCCGGGAGTATCCAAAAATGTAATCTTGCCATCGGCGTGATTTACAACATACGCGCCGATATGCTGCGTGATACCTCCTGATTCGCCGGCGACGATATTTGACTTGCGTATATAATCGAGCAAAGATGTTTTTCCATGATCGACATGTCCCATTATCGTAACGACCGGCCAACGCTTTGTTAATTTGGCCGATTCTTCCTGTTCGGCAATCTCTTCCTCTTCAGCATACAGCTTCTCTTCTTCGACATTGTAATTGAATTCGAGGGCGATTGTCTGAATTGTATCCATGTCGAGGCGCTGATTTATGGTAGCCATCATTCCCAATTCCATGCATTTAGCCACCACCTGAGCCGGTTTCACGTTCATCAAAGCCGCCAGTTCAGACACGGTTATATATTCCTGAACTTTGATGGTATTGGTTGCTTCAGCCGAAATCGACTGACTATCTTTATCCGGCCGATGATATTTTTTCCGTTTCACTCCCCCCAGACTGGACATGGTCTGGCGAAAGCTGGCTTCCACCGCTTTGCGGTCAACGATATGTTCCTTGTGGCGCCGACGTTTTTCTTTCTTACGCTTTATCTCAACTTTTTTCGGTTCCGCTTTTTTGGGCGGTTTTTTCTTGGATTTAGCCAGTTCGGCAAGAATTCGTTTTTCCGCTTCACGCTTTTGTCTTAATTTGTCTTCCTCTTCGCGCCTTCGTTCTTCTTCTTTTCGCCGTTTTTCTTCCAGGCCCTTTTTAACTTCATCGGCCTGTTCTTTTATCTTGCGTTCGACTGCTTTAATGACATCATCGCCTACTGTTGATGAATGCGATTTTATCTCGAAACCGAGGCCGCGAACCATATCAACCATCGCCTTGGAAGAAAGGTTAAATTCTTTGGCCAGGTCATATACTCTTTTTTTCATATATTCTCCTCCCTGTCACCGAGTCCAAGCTCTTATAAAACAAGGCCTTTCCCATTAAAATTCTTCCAAACGAGGCGATGTTTCGCTATCAGTTGGACTGAATTCATATTCGACAGGCTTATCGGCGCCGGATTCCAACGCGGCTTTTTGTATTTCGGCGATTTTATCACTGATTGCTTTTTCGGCGATTTCAATAAGACGTTCGGCGGTACGCTCGCCGATTCCCTCAATCTCCTGAAGTTTCTCTTTGCCTTTGCGGATAATATCCTGGGCCGTTTCAATACCCGACGATAAAAGTTTGGCTCGCAGTTTTTCGGTAATATCGACAATCGATTCAATATCGACTTTTTCCATCTCTTCAGTTTGACGTAGAGCGTTATATTCGGTTTCCGACATAATATTGATTTTCCATCCGGTTAATTTAGCGGCCAGGCGCGCGTTCTGACCTGCTTTACCGATGGCCAAAGATAATTTATCATCGGCGACAATCACCAGCATCTTTTTATCTTCTTGGAAAATATCGACATGGACAATTTTAGCCGGAGCCAAGCTTTTGGTAACGAAAATCATCGGTTCGCCGGACCAGGGAACAATATCGATTCGTTCATTATTCAATTCGCGGACGATATTCTGAACCCGTACCCCTTTTACGCCTACGCAGGCACCAACAGCATCAATCCTATCATCGTTGGAATAGACGGCGATTTTACTGCGTTCGCCGGGTTCGCGGGAAATAGCCTTGATTTCGATTATTTTCTCGGCGATTTCGGGAACCTCCTGACTGAACAATTTACGTAAAAAATCGGCCGAACCGCGGGTCAACATGATTTGGGGGCCGCGGTTGGATTTTTGAACGTCGTAAATCAACGCTTTTATTCTATCGCCCTGACGGAATTTTTCTTTTTTTATCTGTTCTTTCAGCGGCACGATACCCTCGGCACGCCCAAGATTAACCACTATGTTGCCTTTATCGACTTGCTGAACCACGCCGGTTATCAATTCGCCGACCTTCTTGATATATTCTTCATAGATTTGCTCGCGTTCAGCCTCTCGGACTTTCTGGATAAGAATTTGTTTGGCGGAGGCGATAGCGTTGCGGCCGAATTCCATAAAATCGATGGGGAAATCGAGTTCCTGCCCGATTTCGACATCCTCGTAGTGTTCTTCCGCCTGCGCGATTGTCGCTTCGGTATAAGGGTCGATTACGTTTTCAACTATTTTCTTGGTCATCCACATCTTGATTTCGCCGGACATGCGGTCGATTTCGGCCCGAATCGATTCGTTGGTTATATATTTCTTTTTGGCGGCCGCCACCAACGCCGACTCCACCGTCTCGAGAACGTAGTCCATTTCAAGATTTTTATCGCGCGATATTTGCGACAACGCTTCTAAAATGTCATATTGCATCATAAGCCTCCGCTATTGGCTAATAAACGATTTTCCCCCGGATAATGTTCTCATACCTGTATTGTTCAGACAGGTCATCGACCGTAATCGTGATTGCCGCGTCGTCTGCCTGGCTTAACACTCCTTCAATTACATTTTTTTCGTAAATCCCCGGTTTAAATTCAATCCGGACTTTTTCTCCGATTCGCCTTTTAAAATCGATGGCTTTGATTAACGGCTTATCAAGTCCTAACGATGTTACCTCGAGCGTGTAATGGCCATGGATAATTTCGGAGGTGTCAAGATAGTCGGAAACATCGCGCGACAGGTCGGCGCATTCACCTACCGTTACTCCCCCCGGTTTATGCACGGTGAGGCGCAAGATAGCGCGGCCGCCCAGGTGCACAATGGTGGTCTCCACCAATTCCAGGCCGAGCGATTGGGCGAGTTCGTCGAATTTCAGTCTTACGTTTTCAAGGATATCCATGGTTCCACTATTCCTCAATAGTCAAAAGAGTGGGTCTGTCAACCCACTCCCCAAGTTTTGCAATTTACCAAATTATAATGTTTTACGCAAGTTTTATTTTAAGGAATTTTGGGGGTTGGAAGGGGGCGATTTAAGCAGATAGGCTTCGGGAATTACCGGGAGAGATGTGGACATTAGAACCCACGGCGGAGCCGTGGGGCACCCCTTTGGGAGCGATTCCGGCCGGCCACGCCTCAGTAGTTACGAGGGCTACGACCTCCCGGAACGATAAAAAATAACGTTTCATTTTAATAATTAATAATTATATATCCATATTTCATCTACATAAATATAAGGGGCTGTATCCTCAGTAAACCACAAACAAAGGCGAATGTTGTTTCCACATACTTGCGGAAATTGATCTAATGAATACATATGATAAAACCAGGTTGAACCATAAGGTCCGCTCCAATAGAGATCCTGCAAGTTATTATTCACATATATATAGACATCCATATAAGACATACCATATGGCGCCGATTTTCCCCTAATAATAAAGCCAATATTGTTGGGATCGGCATTAGCAGGAATCGGAAAAGATGAACTCAGCATGTAATCATCTTCAAGCCAATAATCTTCGAAAATGTATTTTTGCCCGTCGTTTACAACACCGCCATATAATAACCAACGTTGGGTAACATTTCCGGTGTCATGAAATACTGTATGAAATTCTTGGATTGACATATTTAACACTTCGTTACTGTTGATATTAATTACAGTATCTTTTTCTATAAACCTCGGTAAATCAGCAATGATGATTTCATACGAACTCAATTCTACTGACGCCGCACCAGCATTGATTCCGGAAACCGAATAAATGCCATCTTGATTAGTATAACCTGAATGTATCGTATTCTTAGAATCCGTAATCTCAACAAATAAATTAGAAGCTGGTAGTCCGCTTTGATTCAGAATAATGCCATCTATCGAATAAGTCGGATCATCCTGCTTGGTACTTTTTTTTGAACAAGCCAGGCTTATTAAGATTAATCCCATAAGAAAAACCATTATTCTTTTCATCGGATCTCCTTTCTTAATACTTTTTCTCAGCGGGAACCACAGGCTGCTATGCAAGTCTGTGAGAAACATCCTTTCAAGCAAATAATATAATACATGTCTTTGTTAGGCAAGCAAAATGTACGTGATAATGCAGTCCGACTATCCGGCAGGTCACGCTCCGGCGATTGCCGGGTCTACGACCTACCGGAACGGTGAAATTATCGAAACCACGTGGGTTTCGAAATACAATATGGTTATCCCCCCACCCGATAGTTTGGCGCTTCTTTGGTGATAATGATGCTGTGCGGATGGCTTTCTTTCACGCCGGCTTGAGTGACGCGCACGAATTTGGCGGTTTTGTGAAGTGTCTCGATATCTTTGGCGCCGCAGATTCCCATCCCGGCTTTTACGCCGCCCATCAGTTGAAATACCGATTCAGCCAATGGGCCTTTATATGGCACGCGACCAACCACGCCTTCGGGTACCATCTTGGACGAGTTCTCCTCCTGGAAATAGCGGTCGGCCGAACCAGCTTTCATGGCCTCGATAGAACCCATACCGCGATAGACTTTGAATGAACGTCCTTCAAACAGGATAGTCTCCCCTGGCGCCTCTTCGGTACCAGCGAACAACGAACCTATCATGACCGAATTCGCACCCGCCGCCAGCGCTTTCACGATATCGCCGGAATAGTTGATTCCGCCATCGGCGATAAGCGGGATATCGTATTTGGCGGCCGATTCGCGGCATTGCATGATAGCCGATATTTGTGGCACGCCCGCGCCGGTTACCACCCGAGTTGTGCAAATCGAGCCGGGACCGATACCAACCTTGACCGCATCCGCGCCCGCTTTGATAAGACTTTCGGCCCCCTCGGAGGTGGCCACGTTACCGCCGATTATGGCTAAATCGGAAAACCTTTTCCGCAGACTTTCAATAGCATTCAGCACTCCTTTCGAATGCCCGTGAGATGAATCGACCGCGATAACATCAACGCCGGCTTGAATCAAGGCCGCCGCCCGTTCCAGCAAATCGCCGGAAACGCCGACGGCCGCGCCGACTCGCAATCTGCCGCGCGAATCTTTGCAGGCATCGGGGTATTGGAGTTTCTTGTTGATATCTTTAAATGTAATCATTCCTTTCAGGATTCCCTGCGAATCTACAATCGGCAGCTTCTCGATTCGATGTTTATGAAGGATATTTTGGGCCTGCTCGATATCTATGCCTTCGGGAGCGGTGACAAGATTTTCTTTGGTCATGACTTCGGATACCGGCACGTTTGTATCGGGGATAAAACGCAGGTCGCGGTTGGTCAAGATTCCCACCAATTTGCCGTTTTTCGTAATCGGCACGCCCGAAATCGAATATTTGTTCATCAACGCCAGAGCCTCTGATACTTTTGCCTGTGGTCCCAATGTGATTGGATCTACTATCATGCCGGACTCGTAGCGCTTGACTTTATCGACCTCTTCGGCCTGCCTGACAATCGACATATTTTTATGGATAATACCGATTCCCCCTTCGCGGGCCAGGGCTATGGCCAGTTTGGCTTCGGTAACGGTGTCCATGGCCGATGATAAAAGGGGCATGTTCAGATAGATATCCTTGGCCAATCGGGTGCGCAAGTTTACATCCCTCGGCAATATCTCGGAATATGAGGGCGTTAAGAGAACATCATCGAAAGTTAAAGCCAATTCAAAATCCTTAAACATATTTATCTCCTTATATATCGAGAACTCGCGGCTCTGCCCGCGAATCGTCTAATAAACATAAGGGCGCAGCAAGCTGCGCCCTGCAAAAAAGGTCTTTTATAAAACCGCCCAATTTACGACTCATTCTTCCTCGTTGGTCCAAATCAGAATACGACCGCAACTATCGCAGGTATAGATTTTATCGCCGCGCCGGATTTCCTGAATCAGTTGAGGAGGAATCTGTTTATAACAGCCGCCGCAAGAACGCTTGCGAATCGGGACCACCGCCATGCTGCCTTTGCCCTTGCGGATACGCTCATACATCGATAAAACGCGGCGATCGATATTTTTCACAAGGTTATCGCGTTGTTTTATCTTATTGTTGATTTTCGATTCAAGAGTGCTCATCTCGGCGTTTAAATTTTCCAGATGAGTTTTCGTCGTTTCGCGGGTTTCATCGAGCTTGGTTTTCAGTTCACTTAGTTTTTCGGTGCATTCATCGATAATTCCCATCAGCTTGAGAATTTCATCTTCGTTATCGCTGATTCGTTGCTTGCGGGAATCGATTTCGGCGACCAAGGCGTCATATTCTTTATTGGTTTTGATTACCTTCATCTGTTTTTGATATTTGCTCAACTCTTCTTTATCGGTTTCGATATCTATTTCGATTTCTTTTTGCCGTTTGCGGGCGTCCAGAAGCTTCTGCTCGTTTTCGGCGATTTCGGTTTCCAGGGCGATTATCTCGTTGTTTATATTGGCAATCATTTCCGGAAGGTAGACCTTTGAACGATCAAGTTCTCCCATGTCTTCATCGATTATTTGCAGTTCGAGCAATAAATTTAACACATCTTGCATAGTTTATCCTCAAAATAAAAAGGCGCGCAAACATCAGCGCACCTTAAAAAGTGAATACATATCGTTATTGGGGATGAATAATCGTCAGGTATTTTTATTAAAATTTTCATCCACCTGGCCTTCTTTTCGTTTTCAACTGGGCAATACTGGACTTGAACCAGTGACCTTTCGGATGTGAACCGAACGCTCTAACCAGCTGAGCTAATTGCCCTTCTTACTGGGCCCACCAGGGCTCGAACCTGGGACCCATTGATTATGAGTCAATTGCTCTAACCGACTGAGCTATGGGCCCAAACCACATCGTGATATTTTATAGAATCTATCGACATAAGTCAATAATTTTGTTGAATTTTGACGGAAAATGAATAAAATAGGTTTTCGACAAAAAGTTAAAATAGGGCGATAATAATTTAAAATATCTGGTTGTTTTGTGTTAAAGCGCGGTCTTGGACTGGTTGTCTTTAGCAGAATGCCTTTATGTAACTTAACATTCACCGAATGGATTTCTTCTCGGTCGGAGTTCATTTCGGCTGGTTATCTACGTGTTCCCAAAACAACTATCGAAAAGGCGCTGGAAATCACCAACCATCATGCCAACTTCTTCCTTTACCCATACGACGCGGTAGTTTTGCATGGCGAAATCACGATGGGCCTCGAGATTTATTCATATTCTCGGATAGTGGCAAGAAGCGTTGGATTAACCTGCGCACCCGATAATTACGTTCGCTATATCGTCCGCGGCACAGGTATAAATTGAGGCCTTCATTGTATCGGGCCAGATTGCGGCTACGCCATTTGCCAAGAGTGTATCAGCCGGAACGCATTCAATCAGATTCAATGCCGATGATTTGAGTTCGAGAATATATTTCCACAAGGTGACAATAACGGAATCAGCCAGACCAGGAAATTGGCGTTGTTGAAATAGATAATTGCCAGAATCATAAGGATTCGAGATTACTATATTTGGCAAGTCATCTTTTCTAAAACATCTCCCCTATCCGGGCGGCCACTTTCTCTAATATCGCTTTATCAGATTGCGAAAACGCGGCTGGGATGTCCGAATCGATATCAATCTCCCCGACCGGATTTCCTTTCTTATCGAATATCGGCACCACGATTTCGGATCTGGTGGAAAGCGAACAGGCCAAAAAACGCGGATCGGCGTTGACGTCATCGACGATGATAGTCTGTTTTTCCCTGAATGCCGCGCCGCATATCCCTTTGTCAAGTTCAATTGTCGTGTGCGGCGAGGGCTCTCCCCTATATGGCCCCAATTTCAATACTCCGGATTCATATAGATATATTCCGGTCCAAGTAAAATGCTTGAAATTGGCCGCTAAAAGCGCCACTACGCCATCGAGCGCGTTCCGCATGTTTCGGGAGGTTTTTAAAAAATCATCGATTAATCCTAAAAGTCGAGATTCACCGATAGTAGGCATGTATTCATCCATAATAATATTCCTTAATAAACGGCCTCGCGTAAAGCCATGATATTGGCTTCTGGAGTACCCAATTTTAATGAGCATCCCGGACCAACCAACAATGGATGGTCACCAGCATCAGCGATAGATTCTTTCACTTGCCGGCGGACATCCTCAGGGGTTCCGGTAAGCAGCGAAGTCAGATGATCGGCGCCGCCCAAAAATACCTGGTTGAATATCTTATCGGCCTGGGCGAAATCAAGATTCCCTTCCTCGAATTTATTCCAGCTTAATATTTCAACAGGATAATGTTTAAAAAGCGGCAACATATTGTAGCGCCGGCAGACATGCAAAATATTAAATTTCGCCGGTCGGGCGGCTCGAAGAATCCGAAGGTCATAAGGCTGGCCGAATTCCAGATATTGCTCTTCGGTGATATTATCGCGGGTAGCCCATTCAGTAGTCGCGAAAAAAATACCGCTGATTCCGATACGAAGCAACTCATCGACATAATCCTCAAGCGTGGCGGTAATCGCTTCCAAGGCGCTTTCCAAATTTTTCGGGGAATTGAGCAGTTTTTTAAACAGTTCATCGGAGCCGGTAAGATCAGCGGCAATCGATAAAGGCGAAAACACGGTTTGGAAAAAATCGATTCTATCGTCAAGCTGACGTGAAATCAAATCGGTTGCTTTTAATTGTTCGCCAAAGGCCGCATCGCCAATATCAAGAGGCTTTATTGCCAGCCAATCCTGAGCCGATTTTACCGGCGCATATTCGAGAACCGGTTTTTCATCCGGTTTGCCTGAATGCTTGAATTTGGCGCCCCAGCCCTCAATATAGTACGAAGATCGAGGATTTATTTTGATGAAATCCCAGCTATATTTGTTTTGGTATTCTAATGTGGCTTTGGCAAGTTTATCGGCGGACCATTCATGGTCATAAAAATGCTGCCAACAACTGACAGGCGGCCGGTCGATTTCCCGACCATCCATCAATCTTTCGACTCTTTCTTTCGGTGAGAATTTATCTTCCACTCGTTTTCTCCAAAATTAAATGTATAATAACATATACTCCAAGCAGATATTATCCGCGCCAAAGTATAATGTCAATCTAAATTATTGCAGGTTAACGGATTGTGAAATTAAGCACAAGGTTTCCAATGGGCTGGGTGATATTTAAGGCTAATGATTGATATACTTGATTATATTCATCGCGACTTCGAACTTGCCGAACGATGGCATCAAGTATAGTCCATTAATATAGCCTTTGGATTTTTCTATCAACTCCAAAGCGATTTCCTGGCCTATCGATGCTGACTTTTCGCCGGCGTTTTTCATTCTTTCGAGCAGTTTATTAGGTATGGTAATTCCCGGCACCTCATTATGTAAAAATTCGGCGTGCTTAAAACTCATTAATGGCAGGATTCCCAGCACCACGGGAAGATTATATTTGGCGATATCATCCACGCTTTGCTTAATTATGTCGATATCGAACAACGGCTGCGTAAAAACATACTGACCGCCGGCCGCGGCTTTCTGTTGAAGGCGGGATAATTCCAACCGATAATCCGGAGCAGTCGGATTAAAGGCGACGCCGATAGAAAAATTGGTCGGCTTACCAATCGCGTTTCCAAAAAAGTCGCTTCCCGAATTCAACTTTTGGATAACGTTTACAAGCCCAATCGAATCGACATCGTAAACCGCGGTCGCTTGAGGATAATCGCCCAAGGATGGCGGATCGCCGGTCAAGGCGAGTATGTCTTTGACTCCCATGGCGTGGGCTCCTAACAAATCGGCCTGAAGCCCCATCAGATTGCGGTCTCTGGTTGTAAAATGCAGTATTATATCAATATCGACATATCGTTTAATCAAATAAGCCAGCGCCAGACAAGACATCTTTACGCGGGCCAATGGGGAATCGGCGATATTCACCGCGTCCGCCCCGATTTCCTTTAATTCGCCGGCCACTTTAATCAACTTTTCTGGATTGGAACCTTTCGGGGGATCCAGTTCAACTGAGACAACAAAATCATGAGTCAGCTTTTCTAAAAATGGCGAAATGGTCGGGATTTTTTTTTCGTCTTTTACCGCGATTATGTTCATTCGATCCCTCGCGGCATAGCCGCCGATTTTTTCGGGCATCGGCTTAATATCTTTAAGGGCCTTGCTGATAGCGGCGATATGGTCCGGTGTTGTACCGCAACAGCCTCCGATAATTGTGGCGCCCGCCTCGACAAATTTACGGGCATATTCGGCCAGATAATCGGGAGAAGAAAAATATACGAAGCGGCCGTTATATAATCTTGGCAATCCGGCATTCGGCTGAGCCGATACGTAAGTTGTTCCAAATTCACAAAGTATCTGAATCACCTCAAGCATCATTTGAGGCCCTACTGAACAATTCGCTCCAATCACGTCAACGCCCAAAGGCACCAAATGGGAGGCCACATCTTCCGGCCTATTACCGAGTAGAGTCATCCCTTCAGCGGTGAATGTCATTTGGGCGACAATAGGTAGATCGCAGGTTTTTTTAATGATTCCTACAATCAATTCCATTTCCTCGAGATTGGCTATAGTTTCGACCATGAACAAATCGACGCCCCCCTCAAGGAGCGATTCGACCTGTTCGCGAAAGATATCCTTTGCCGCCGCCTTAAGAATTTTGCCGTAGGGTTCAAGTTGTTTACCCAACGGACCAATCGAGCCGGCGATATAAATATCCTTGCCGATAATATCTCGGGCTTCGCGGGCGATTCTGGCGGCTTTGATATTTATCTCGCGGACTTTATCCTCAAGCCCATATCCGGAAAGGCGAACCGAATTGGCGCCGAACGTATTGGTTTCGATTATTTCCGCCCCCGCTTCAATATACTCGCGATGAATCTGATTAATCAATTCTGGTTTAGATAAATTCAACTCATCAAATGACCTCTCATAAGATATGCCTTTTTGATTGAGGTAAGTCCCCATCGCCCCGTCGCAAATAATCACGCCCTGCTTTAATCTCGATAAAAAAGAATATTCCATTAATTCAGATATATCAAAAACAAGTTGAACAGGTCAATAGAATTTATAACGACTAATAAACGAGGCTATGCGGTTAAAGCCGACCGGATATTATCCAGCACCGATGATGGGGTCGCGTTATCGGTCGGGAAACAATTCGAAACGATTTCCACTTTCCAATTCTTCGGGGAGTTGATTATCTCGTGCAGAAAATAACGAATACTCTCCTGCAAGCGTCTCTCAACGGCAGTCGCCCCTTCGGCGGGGGTATCTACTAATAGGATACATATTTTGCCTTTATTGAAACCGCTGATTATATCGGTTTGGCGTATAGAAATTCTTATGTGGTGGCGAAGCTTTCGATAAAAATCATTTCCGGAACGGGAATTGTCAAATTCTATATTTTTAAGATGCGATGTGTCAACTATTAGATATGAAAGAAAATCAAGGTATCTTTGCGCCCGCTTCAATTCCTGGCTGGTTCTCGACATAAAATTTTCAGTCGAATTATACAACCTATCGAGAATTTCTATTTCTAAATCCATACCTTCAACTTCGCCAAGCATTAACTTTCAACAAATTAAACTTCGTTTTATCAATTACTTAATAATAATCAAATTTAATGCCATAACGCGGCGTATCGAATTAATTCTATATATTACTATTGTACGATACAACTTATTATCCTTTAAAAGGTTAGGCCGCTTCCCGGGCATAATGGAGTGAATGTCAATGACGATATTATTTGTTGTGTGCAGAATATTTCACAATATATGAATGCAATCAGTCGATAATCTTATATTCCTTAATCTTGTACAATAATGACCGATAGCTTATATCGAGCAATTTAGCCGCCTTGCGTCTGTTCCAGTTTGTTTTGGTTAGGCAGCGCGTAATAAGATTCTTCTCAACCTCAGCGACCACCTTATCAACTTTGGCCTTTAGCGTAAAATTATCGTCATCAAGATTAACCGGCAACGCCATTTGTCCGGCGGCTGGAGCCGGAATCGGCCCTTTAAGGGTTTCGTAAATAATTTGTTCATCGCCCCTAACGACGATTTGTTTGGTAAGATTTTCGAGCTGGCGCACGTTTCCGGGCCAATAATAGTTGCAGAGGTGTTTCATGGTTTCCGGACGAATACTACGATAGTCTTTATTATATAATAAGCTATATTTTTCCAGATAGTGATTTACAATTAGCGGAATATCTTCTTTTCTATCACGTAACGGCGGCAATTGTATCGTGATTTCGTTCAGCCTATAATACAAATCATCGCGCATCAAACCTTTCTGCATCGCCTCTTCAAGATTACGGTTGGTGGCGCAGACGATTCTAACATCGACATGGATATTATTAATGCCGCCGACTCTAACAAATTCCTGGTGTTCTAACACCTGTAGAAGTTTGGTTTGTAAATCGATTGGCATATCGCCGATTTCGTCAAGGAACATTGTCCCTTTATTCGCGACCTCAAACCGGCCCGGCTTAGTTTTATTGGCTCCCGTGAAAGCCCCTTTTTCATATCCAAATAGTTCCGCTTCCAAAAGCTCTCGGGGGATAGCCGCGCAGTTGACTTTGACAAATGGTTCGGCTTTGCGCGGGGATAAATTATGAATCATTCTAGCGATAATCTCTTTGCCCGTTCCGGATTCGCCTCTTATCAAAACGGTTAACTCACTGGGGGCGACCTGTTCGACCACGTTTTTTACGCGCAGCATCGATTCCGAATCGCCGATTAAGGTTTCATGCGCGGTTTCGCGAAGTTTTTTCTTTAAATTGCTGATTTCTTCTTTGAGCTTCTTTTTTTCCAGGACGGTTCGGATATGAATTTCCAGTTCTTTGACATCAAACGGCTTATTGATAAACTCCGTGGCGCCGCGTTTGATGGATTCGACGATATTTTTGGTATCGCCGTGTCCCGATAGCATCATGACATCCAAGCCGGTATCGAGCTTTTTGATTCGCTCAAGGATATCAAGGCCGTTAAGCCCAGGCATCTTGATATCGAGCAAGACAAGATCCGGTTGAGTTGATGGAGTCTTTTTGGAAAGAAGGCTTAACGCTTCCTGGCCATCGCGTACGGATTCGATTTCGAAACGTTCACCAAGGCCCTCCGAGATTATCCAGGGGACCTTAGGATCGTCGTCAACGACCAAAATTTTTACTTTTGTTTCCATATTTAAATCGGCAAATCTATTTTAAAGGTTGTGCCTTCCCCTACTTTGCTTTCGACCGTAAGCCTACCATTATGCGCCGCAATGACTCTTTCGACAATCGCCAGACCCAAACCGGTGCCGGTTTCTTTTGTCGTATAATATCTTTCGAATATTTTCGGCAATTCATTTTCGGGAATGCCACAGCCGGTATCGGAAATCGTCATATGAACATACGGCTCCGCCTTTGGATGTGGTCCTATTTTGACAATTATACGGCCGCCCGACTCCATGCTTTCGACCGCATTTAAAATGATGTTGAGGATAGATTCAAGAATTTCATTTCTATTTATTTCAATATCCGGCACTGTCTCGCAAACGAGTTGAAAATCGATATTCTTTTTTTGAAAATCGCGCGCAAGCAACTCAGCGACCTTTTCAACCACGTTTTTAAGCGATTCGCGTTGAGTGTAATATTTGTTAGGGTTGGCGAAATTGACGATTTCTTTTACCAATTCATGAAGGCGGTTAAGCTCTTTCTCACTACCGGCGAAAAATTCATCGGCGAGGGGACCGTCGAATTTATCCCTGTAAATCTGGATATTGCCTTTTATATTCGTAAGGGGTTTTTTCAAATCATGGCAGATTTCGGAAATCATTTTCCCCATAGAGACCAATTTCGTCGCGTTAAGAACAGCCTTCTGCCTTTCATATATTGAAGCGGCCTGGGCGGCCACAATTGTCGATAGATTTTGTCCTGTCGCGCTAAGTGCGCCATCAGATAAAATTACCATAAATCCCGAAATCGCTCCTCTTAATTGAACCGGGATAATCTCGGTTGCAAACTTATTTCGGGCGGCATACTCTGCAAAAGAATTCAGTAGCTGGCCGCCTATGGTATTTATATCGACATCCTGCCCGATTCCTATAACTTCTTTAGCGATTTTTAGTTCTGTCGGAAACAGTCTTTCGGGACCGCATCTTTCGGACTCATAATGCAATTCAAGCCGTAAAGAATTGGTACGTTCAATCAGACCAAACCAGAAAATCGCCTGAATATTGTGAATCAGTTTGCGCATTTCAAAATAAATCGTTTCGCCAACTTTATCGATATCGTCGATAGTCGATATTTTTCTGGTGATATCGAAAAGTATCGAAAGTTCGTTGATTTTTTCGACTCTCTCGCCGAAAATGTTCGCTCTATCTATAGCGATTGCCGCTTGAGCGGCCAGAGAACTCAAAATTCTCAAGTCATCGTTATCAAAAGGAGCGCCGTTTATCTTATTGTTCAGATTAATTACTCCAAGAATATTACCTTTGTATTGAAGAGGCACCGAAATCAGCGATTTTGATTCGTAATGCTGACGGTTGATTCTGGAAAACCGCGGATCTTTTTCGATATTGTCAATCATTAAGGGTTTTCCCGTCTTGGCCACATATCCCGAAATTGAACTGCCCACTTTCATTCGGGTATTAGACACAATTTCGTTGGCCAAGCCGCAAGCGGCGCCGATATAAAGTTCCTGTTTATTCGGGTCCAAAATCATCACCGAACCGATACGAGCCCCGATAACATCGATAGCCAATGAAAGTATTTGAGTAAGGGCCTCGGTTAAATCAATTGTCGATGCCAGAATCGTGCTGGCGCTGTAGAGCGCGTCGAACTGCGCCAACGATTGGCGTAATTTAGTATTCGCAATCGTTAATTCATCGAGAAGCCGTTCTTTTTCGATAGCGGTATGGCGTTTTTCCAACGAACGGGCGATTGTTATTTTCAATTCCTCAAATTCGACCGGTTTCGCCAGATAGCCGAAGGCGCCTTGGTCGACCGCCTCCTTTGCCGATGCCAGCGAGGCATAGCCGGTCATCAGAATAACCTCAAGATAAGGGTCCCGCTGACGGGCACGGCGAAGGATTTCCAGACCGGAGACCTTTGGCATCTTGATATCAGTAATAATAAGGTCGAAATCGTTTTCGGCCAATAATTCGAGGGCCTTTTCTGGATTGGTCGTGGCTTGAACCTGATAGTTTTCCATTTCGAGGAGCGTCTTCAGGCTGTCGCACATCCCCTTTTCATCATCGACCAGCAATATGTTGGCTTTATGTTTCATCGGCCCGTTTCAATGGCAACGTTATAATAAACGTCGCTCCTCCCCTAGGATTGTTACGTACAACTATATTACCTTGATGCCATTGGATTATTCCATAACAGACGGATAATCCCAATCCGGAACCCTCCCGGCCGGGCTTGGTCGTGAAAAAAGGCTCAAACACTTTGGAAATGATTTCTTTAGGAATTCCCGGTCCGTTATCGCTGAATTCTATATTTATATTATTGCCGTTGATTTTCGCCGAGACATCAATTTGGCCGCCGGAGGGCATAAAATCGCGCGAATTCATCAACAAGTTCAAAAACACTTGTTTAAGCTTCTCTGGGGAACCCGGGATAATCGGCATTTTATTGGGCAGGTCCAAATTGACGTCTATATCCGCGTTGGAAAGTTGATTAGACATCAGGGCAAGCGATTCGGCAATCACACATTTTAAATCGACCTGGTCGATTTCTTCCTGCTGGGGCCGATAAAAATCCAGCAATTGTCGGACTATTCCGGCGATTCGCTTAACCTCTTCTTTCAGGATATTGATATAATTGGCGTATACGTCATCGGGCAATTTACGATTTGACAGTATTTGCAGATAATTGCTGATAATACCGAGCGGATTATTGACCTCATGAGCAATCGAGGCCGATAGTTTGCCGAGAGCCGCCATTTTCTCGCTTACAATAAGCAATTGCTGAGTGTGCTCCAATTCCCGTCGGGCTTCGCGCTCGCGCACATATAAGTTCGAATTTTCCAAAGCCACCGAAAGCTGATTCATCAGGAGCGACAAAAACTCAATATCATTTTCATGATATTCGGCACCGGATATTTTTGCCGGTAAAAACAAAAGTCCCAACAGCCTGTTTTTCATTGTCAGAGGCACAATAAGATTGACGTTGTATTGCCTCAGAATCGCCAGAATACACTTGTTTACATCGAATAACTCTTCGAATTGGTTTATCGTCAGGGGCTTGCCGTTCCTGATAATGGAATCGATTTGGGGATTTCGGGGATCAATCGCAATATCGGATAAGCTTACGGGGTCAATTCCTTTAGCGTAGACTTTATTCAGCAACGGAGAATCGGGACCAGCGGTGATAATCGCGGCGCTTTCAACCCCCATCTGGCCGAGACAAGTCAATAAAATCGCGTCGATAAGCGTATCGGTATCAAGCATCGATGACAAGTGCCGCGAGATTTCAAAAACAGTATAAAGGTCGAAAATTTTACGTCGAAGGCGCCGGTTGTTCTCCGAAAGTTCGCCCAGCTGTTCGGTCATAATTTCTATATTAGCGAGATCTTCGCTATGGGATGGATTGGTTGGTTCGAGTTCAGCCATCATTATTACTTTCGGCATTAAGAAAGTTAATGTTAATGTGCGTTAAAGAATCGGAGTCCCCTCTTGGCGATTTGAGAAACCCAATCATATAAATTGATAATAGTACCAAAGAGCTTACAATTGTCAATAAAGAAATATAGCCCAATTTTATATTGCGTTGATAGTTCGATAACGATATAATGAAATCGTTATTCAAAATGGTAGTTACAGATAAGATAAATTAGTGAGGCGGCTTAATTTTCGACAAAGCGATAACGAATAGCAAAGGCAAACCGATAAATATAAACAATTACTTTAAGCATTACCTACAATAATATGACATACAATGAATTAATAGATATTTATATTGGAGCATTGAGCGATATTATCAGCATTGATGTCGTTTATGGAGGAGCGGGCGAAATCATTTTTAAGGGTCGGCTTAACGATAGTGCTCTTATATCGGATTCGCTGATAGAAGATCGCTTGAGAAGACTTCCGGGAACCCCGCGTCTTTTGAGCAGCCGTCCCAATACAGTAATCCAGGTGCGGATACCAGAAGAAATAGTCAGGCGGCCTATCCCCTGGCTCAACATAATCCTTTTTATCCTGACAGTTTTTTCGACCATATTAAGCGGGGCCGGACTTGAGGGAATGGATATTTTGGGTAATCCATCCCTGATATGGAATAATCCACTTGACATAATAAAGGCTGGAATCCCGTTTTCGTTCGCCCTGTTGGGAATTCTTTTATTTCATGAGTTCGGGCATTATATCGCCTCGCGGCGAAATGGCGTAAAGGTAACGCTTCCGTTTTTTGTGCCTTTCCCCAATTTCGTGGGGACGCTGGGGGCGGTTATCAGATCAAAATCCCCATTTATCAATAGACGGCAACTTATGGAAGTCGGCGCAGCCGGACCTTTGGCGGGCGTGGTAATAGCCATTCCTTTATTGATATGGGGAACGGCTCATTCCAGATTCATTCCTGAGCCGCCAAATCTTGACGGCATGATAAATTTGGGGTCATCGCTTTTAATTTATGTCATAAATAAGCTGTTCTCGCCGACGCCGCCGGTCGGGATGATAAGCATTATTCATCCGGTGGCATTTGCCGGTTGGGTCGGGCTTTTGGTTACCATGTTAAATCTCATGCCAATCAGTCAATTGGACGGCGGGCATATTCTATACGCATTGTTCGGCAAGTTTCAGCATAAATTGGCATATTTATTTATCGCGATATTGGTGGCTTTATCGTTTTACTGGATGGGGTGGTTAATTTGGATCGTTTTCGGTCTCTTATTAAAACCAAACCACCCGCCGACCGTTTTGGATGATATCCCTCTGGAAAGAAAACATAAAATCGTTGGATATATTTGTATATTGCTGTTTATTTTTTGTTTTATGCCCGTGCCGATTTCTATTACCGCTCCTTAAATCCCAATAAATTTTCCGATATTGAATCGCTAAAAAAAATCGATTCACTGCCGATTTCTAATATGGAAAAATAAAGGAGGTATGCTAATATGCCGGCAAAAAAAGAAATATCGGCTGGTTCATTGCCAAAGCCTGGTTACGATGGAATTTGTCCGCAGTGCGGTCGGCCTACCCGCTTTCTGCACGCGGAACAGTTCCCTGGAGACGGTCCATTTATCGCTTATCAAGAACCTCTTGAGAAGCAAAAGATTCCGCTCGTACAGGTACGGAAAATGAAATGCAATCGCGACGATTGCCGCCAGCTGATAGTTACATTGGACTGCCCAACATTCAGCGGTATCCTTTATCCAAATCAGAATACATCTAAAAATTAGTTAAATAGTTTATAACGAAATAAAAACAGGCGGTCGGGATACGATCGCCTGTTTATTTATATTCGGTGATGGCTCACCCCTTGATATTGGCCAATGGTATAAAGCGCGCCACTTTAAGGGAAATCCCCAGTTTATGAACCGCGTTGACCACCTGTTCGACGTTTTTATAGGCGAACCCAGCCTCCTCAGCCAAACCTTTTAACGAGGCGGTTCTCACCAGAATTCCCTGCGATTCCATCTGGGACCTTAAGGCCGCTCCCTGAATTCGTTTCATGGCGGCCGCCCGCGACATTGTGCGGCCGGCGCCGTGAAGTGTGCTACCGAAAGTTATTTCGCCGGATTTTTTCGTTCCAACCAAAAGATAGGATCCGGTCTGCATTGAGCCGCCGACCAAGACAGGTTGGCCGATAGCCCGATACATTTCCGGCAAGTCGGGCGAGCCAGGGCCAAATGCTCGAGTTGCGCCTTTTCGATGTACTATAACTTTTTCGTAGCCCTTTCCGGTATCGTGGCTTTCTATTTTGGCTATATTGTGGGCGACATCATAGATTAGCCGCATTTCGAGGTCTTCGGGCTTCTTGTGAAACACCCGCGAAAAGGCCTCCCGTATCCTGTGGGTTATTACCTGGCGGTTTGCGAAAGCGGCATTGGCGGCGCAGGCCATCGCGCCATAATAGGCTTGACCCTCGGGCGAATCGAAAGGGGCGCACGCGAGTTCGCGGTCGTTGGTGTGGATACCATACCGTTTCATCGCCTGGCCAAAACTCTGTAGATAATCGGTTCCTATCTGATGGCCGAAACCGCGCGACCCGCAATGAACCATCACGGTAATTTGATTTTCCCGCTCAATTCCCATCATTTCGGCTGTTTTTTTATCGCATTCATCGTCGAAACTCGTCTTTTGGATTTCCAAATAATGATTACCGGAACCCAGCGTGCCGATTTGGTCAAAACCCCGTTCGCGGGCTTTGGCCGACACCGCTTGCGGCTTCGCGCCGGGAATTTGCCCGCGTTGTTCGGTAAAATCGATATCGCTTTCCCAGGCGTAGCCGTTTCTGTAACACCAAGATACCCCTTCTATCATTAAATTATCAAATTCCTTGTCGGTCAATTTCACAAAACCCGTTGAACCTACTCCGGAAGGAACAAGCCTGAAAAGTGTGTCAATCAGTTCTTTTAATTTTGGTTTTAATTCATCCTCGGTCAGATTGGTTCTTATCAACCGCACGCCGCAGTTTATATCGAAACCAATTCCGCCGGGCGAAATCACGCCGTCATTCAGACCAAAAGCGGCCACGCCGCCAATTGGGAAACCATAGCCGCGGTGACCATCGGGAATACAAACAGCATATTTACGGATACCGGGAAGACAGGCGACATTAGTTATTTGTTCGATTACGCCTTCATCGAGGTTTTTTAAGATATCCTCGGAGGCAATCAGTCTGGCCGGTACTTTCATTCCGGCTTTGGCTGAAGGAGGGATTTCCCAAGTAAATTCATCTATACGTTTCTTTTCCATGGCTTATAAATCCAAAATTACCCTAACCCTATAATAACCAGAGTCGTTTATTTCGATTTTCAATTTATGATAGGTGGCTGCCTTGACATCAATTTTCGGTTGATGTTTATCTCTATCAATCGGCTCACCTATCGCTTTACAATATAAACTATAATTTCCGGAAATTTCGACAATAAATTTGCTGAAGAGCATTTTTTTCGTGTCCTTCAAATATATCAATTCGGATAAAAATCCGAATAGCAGGTCTTCAAGCGAATCCGCATTCAGGTTGAATTCAACAGGTATTTTGCTTTCAATCAGTCTGAGCTCGGAAATCGCTATAAAGACAGCTTTTCCGCACTCGATAAAAAGCGATTCGAGCGATTCGGCGAAGGCCTCGAATTCGAAATCGGCGGAGGCGCCATCCTCTATAACGCGAATCGGGGTCATATCAACCGGCCTGTTTTCTGATATCAGCGCACGCCAGCGCGAAAACGGTTACTTTTAGGGCGCCCGCAGAATATAAAGCCCGGGAGGCTTCCCTGCTTGTAGCGCCGGTAGTAACGATATCATCGACCAGTAATATCGATTTCCCCCTCACGGAATCAATATCTTCGACGGCGAAAACATCTTTCACGTTCAACCAGCGTTCCTTTGCCGACAAATTGGCCTGGAGCCGGGTAGGCTTGATTTTATGGAGCAGATTCAGGTCTATCGGCGCGTTTATTATTGAGCCAATTTTCTCCGCTATCAAATCAGATTGGTTGAAACCGCGATGTCGTTTATCCTTAGGGCGAAGCGGTATCGGCACAATCTTTTCGCAAGCGATTTTCGACAAGCGTTCACTCATTACATTTAAAGCCATATCAATTAAAAAGGAGCCCAGCCTGATATCTCCCTGAAATTTGAATCCATGAATGAGCGATTTCACGGTTTCCGTATAGTCGCACCAGTAAAACATCGACGGCATAGGATAACGATTATCTATCAAGCAGCCGCAGGCGATTGCTTGCGGGGCATGACAAATCAGACATACCGGCCCTTCGCCGTGGAAATCATTGACAAGCCGCAAGCGGCAGATATCACACAGAGGCAGATGGTTGTATTCGAGGTTGCGCCCGCATCCCGAACACAACGGGGACGAAATAAACGCGAACAGGTCATCAAGAAGAAATCGCGATTTTTTAATTAATTCCGGAAGAAACCCGGGCATTTTTTCTTTTAAGATAGATAAACCACCAGGCCGCGATAATCAGAAGACAGAGGCAAAGAAATTGGTTTCGTGAAAAATCGACGGAACCGATTCTTACAAAAACCATCGATTCTTCGTAGTAGCGAAAGAAATCGATAATGAAACGCCAGATACTGTACATAGCAAGGCCGATCCAGAAAGTATAACCGTTGAAAGTCTTTTTACGCTCAAATAGAATCAATAATCCGGCCAGTAAAAAACCCGCGACAGACGAGAATATCTGTGTCGGCCAAATCGCGGTGTTAGGGAACACCCAGCCTGCCATTGAATCGGGAGGAAATACCACTCCACAACCGCAATGGGTAGGTTTGCCGAAGCAGCAACCGTTAAGAAAGCAGCCAATCCGGGTAATCCCTTCGCCAATGAAAAAAGACGGCGTCAAAGCATCGAGCAAGCCCCAGGGATAGACTTTGCGGATAATGAAATACAGAACAGCCGCGATAATCGCCAATACAAGTCCACCCATCATAGATAAGCCGGCGATTCCAATTTGGCCGGTACTCTGGAAAGGATTTATTGTATCTATCCAGTGTCCGGCGAATTCATCAGGATGGTATATCACGTAGAAAAAACGCGAACCGACGATGGCCGCCACCATGACAATAAAACATAAATCTATCATCACTTTTTCGCTGTAACCGGCTTTCTTAGCGCGCCGGACCGCGAGCCACACGCCGACAAAAAACGAAATGGCCAGCATCAATCCATAAGCTTTAACAGAAAACGGGCCAAAATGAAATAATTCTGGATGCATATTAATACTCCTGCCAATCGCGATTTATCGCTAAAATTACTCCAATCAACGCCCAGTTGTAAAGCATCGACGAACCGCCGTAGCTAACAAAAGGCAACGGGACGCCTGTCACCGGCATCAAACCGACGGTCATACCGATGTTGACCAGCGTTTGAAAGGCCACCGCTCCCGTAAGGCCGGCGGCCACGTAGCTATTAAAGGGGTTTCGAGCTTTGTAGGCAACCATAAATCCGCGAACGATTATCAACGAAAAAAGCAGTAACACCATTATGCTTCCCACAAATCCCAATTCTTCGGAAATAACCGAATAAATGAAATCGGTATGACGTTCCGGCAAATAATCGAGTTTGGTTTGCGTGCCTTTCATGAATCCGCGGCCGATAATGCCTCCCGAACCAATGGCGATTTTTGATTGAATCACATGATAACCGGAACCGCTTGGGTCTTGTCCCGGGTCAAGAAACGTCAAAACGCGCTGACGTTGATATTCGTGTAAGCGGTTCCAAAGATACGGCGTAGCCATCCCGAAACCGATAAATACCAATAAAAACAAAATGCTGATGGTGATTCCCGGACGAGAAATATATAAAAGCATTAAAAACGCGGCAAACGCGAAAATCCAGGTTACCCAATGAAACGCCGTAATCAGACTGATAACCGGTGAGACAATCAAAATTATGCGGGATATGGGCATGCCGGTCCAGACAAGCAAGGTCAAATAAGTGGCCAATCCGACAAGCGAACTTCCCAAATCAGGCTGTTTAACAATCAGCAATGTTGGGATAATTACGATAAGGAGAGCGATTACAATCGTGGAGAATTTTTTGATTTTCAACTGCCGATAGACGAAAAACCTCGAAAGCACGATACAAACGGCGAATTTGGCGAATTCGGCCGGTTGCAAACCTAAGCCGCCGATATTAAACCATCTGGCGGCGCCGCTTTTGGATACAAACAAAACCAAAACAAGAAGGAAAATGGCCGCGCCATAATAAACATATGCCATAACTTCATGGACCTTCAATGGAATAAAATATAGAACGATTGCCAGTCCGATTCCGAGCATCAGCCATAGTATTTGTTTTTCGAAATAAGTATGTTCGGCGGTAATAGCGGAGTTTTTAGTGGCGCTATAAATAAAAATTATCCCTATTATAGACAGAATTATCGGGACAAAAGCCAAAATCGAATCTAATTTTAAACGCGATATTTTCATGCTATCGGTTTTGTCGGGATTTTAAAATAATATTGCAAGATTCGTTTGGCCAAAGGCGCGGCAACCGTGCTGCCGTGTCCGGCGTTTTCCACCAGTACCGCTATTGATATTTCGGGGTTTACCGCCGGCGCGATGCAAACGAACCAGGAGTGTTCTTTCCCGTGGGGATTTTGCGCCGTTCCGGTTTTTCCGGCCACTGATATTCCCGGAAGCTGAACGCCTCGGGCCGTGCCACCACCCTCCTCCGTTACGCCGGTCATGGCTTCAACCAAGAAATCAAGCTGGGCCTGAGTCAAGGGAAGTTTACCTGTTTCTTTGGGCGATATAATAGTTTCGGTACCGTAGCTATCGGTAATTTTTTTTACGATTTGAGGTTGATAGATAGTGCCGCCGTTTCCCACGGCAGCGTACAAAGTCGCCATCTGAACAGGCGTAACCAAGACTTCCCCCTGTCCAATGGCCAGGTTTACGATAAATATTTTTGTCCAGCCGTTCTTGCCGTAACGGTTATCATAGTATTTAATTGAAGGCGAATTGCCCGGTTTCTCGCCTGGGATATCGATTCCTGTCAATTGTCCGAGATGGCACATCGGCATGAATTTTTCCCAGAGTTCCATGCCGCAGGCAAGCCCCATTTGATAAAAATAAATATCGCACGATTGGACAATAGCGCCATGCAAATCAAGGCGTCCGTGTCCCTCGGGACGCCAGCACTTAAAAACACGGTTACCAAACCGTTTGGCGCCGCGGCATGCATCGAAACCGCGTTCGGCGCTGACCTTATCGAAGTAAAGCGCCATACCGGCGGTAAAGATTTTCATCGTCGAACCCGGCGGGTAGGTTGCTTGTATGCCGCGATTTAAAAGCGGGTGGGCCGGATCGTTTACGATTTCATTCCATTTATCGGGCGAGATGAATCCCGAAAACAGGTTGGCGTCAAATTCGGGCGAAGAAGCCAGGGTCAATACGCCGCCGGTATTAACATCCATAACAACGACGGCCCCTTGACCGCACGAATCTAAAAGGTGGTCGGCCAGCTTCTGCATTTCCAAATCTATATTAAGTGTCAAGGTGGCTCCGCTAATCGGTTCGACATCCTCTTTTTCCGGGTATTTTCCCAATACCCTGCCTTGCGCGGTCACCTCCAGATAAGAAAGTCCATCTCGGCCTCTCAGGTAACTATCGTACTGTTTTTCAATACCTTTTTTGCCTACCAGATCGCCGCTTCGATAATCGGGATTTGTTTCGATTTCTTTGTCGTAAACTTCGCCTATATAACCAAGGAAATGCGAGCCGATACCACTATCGGGATACATCCGGGTGGGTTCAATCTGAAAAGCGACTCCAGGCAAGTCCAGCGAGTGTTCTTCCAATATGCTCAAGGTCGTAAAATCGATATCGCGGCGAAGTCTAATCGGCAGGAATTTATTTTTCCAGTTGGCGACAATGGTATTTTGAAGATAGGTTTTGTCCACATTAAGGAAATTAGCCAACTTGGCGGCGACCAATTTTATATCAGGCACCTGATACGGGACCAGATACATCGAGTAAGACGGCCTGTTACGAACGATGATGTTCCCGAACCTATCGAGGATTATACCGCGAGGAGCTTTAATCGGGACGATACGGACGCTGTTTTCCAAAGACGCTCTACGGTAATAAGATGCGGAGAATATCTGCATGGCCGAGAGTTTTATAAAAATGGCGATGGCTATTAATAAATATACCGCCATCAATACTTTAAAATTGAATTTGCGGTCCAGTCGCTGGTCAACCATTAAAACATATTCCTGAAAATATATCTATATTGAATCAACAGAAAAGTAACGATCCCGACGGCTGTCGAGTAAAGAGTCGTTATCAACGTATGAGAAAGAATAAAACCAAAATCCCCGCTAAGCATATCGAAACGACTAAAGGACAGGAATAACAACGTATAAATAAAACTAACGATTAAAAGCGTCAAAAAACGCAACGGCATCGATTCAATGACGAATTTCCCTTTAAGAGTGGACAAGCCAAGAGAGAAAAAGGCCAGAAGTAACGCCGCCCAACCGAAATCTGCCGGCGATATTATTCCCACGAATGCGCCGCAGGCAAAACCAAACAACATAGCGGTTCGCGGTTGTTTAACCAAAGCAATCCAAAGGCTGATAATTAAAGCCATATCGGCTGTTGCGCCGGCGATAGTGATGCGGGGAGCCACAATTATTTGAAAAAACAAAACGAATATTATGGCGAACGCGTATTCGAAATTTACGATTTTATTGACCATAGAGGATAACGAACACCTCCTCCAGCGACCAAAACTGCACGGCTGGCTTCACCAATATCTCTTTAAAAAGCGATCCAGTCTGGTTTTTGGCGTATACCACCGTTCCCACTTGAATCCCAGGAGGGAATATGCCTCCGAAACCGGAAGAAACGATAGTGTCGCCAACAGCTAATTGACTTTCGACCGGCACCTCACCCATCTGAAGCAGTTTTCCGCCGCGCCAGCGGATTATTCCCTGGGTCCGCGTATTTTGGTCAATCGCCGACACGCGGCAGTTATGGTCGGTCAGCAATTGCACCATACATGAATTCTGAGTGACAGCTATAGTTTTGCCAACTATCCCGTCCGCAGTAACAACCGGATTATTCACTCGTACGCCCCGGTTCGCGCCGACATTAATCAAAATTGATTTGGCATTGGGGTTGTTTCCAATGCCGATTACTTTGGCCGGAACCAGCGTGTAGGGCATGTGAATATTGAAATCAAGCATCTTTCTCAAGCGGGCGTTCTCGGCGCGTTCTTCGGCAAAACTCGCCACTTGAACCGATAGTTCGGCCAGCTTTTGATTTAATAGTATGTTTTGTTTTTTCGCTGTAGCAATATCGTTTAAAAATCCGTCGAAAGCCGTAAGTGGGAAATATAAAGTATTGATAACGGCGGTCGAGATGGAAGTTTTAATATCGAGCGGAATAGCGATAAATATAATAGAAAGCAGGAAAATTCCCGCAATCCACAGGAAGTTTCTATTTCTTATAAGATTTAATATAAATCCGAACATTATTCGTCGGAATCAAGTACCTCAATCAGATCTTCTTTATATTTCGCCTTGAGGAGTTTTTGCCGATTTTTCTCATTTTTCATTAAAAACGACAGTTTGGCCATAACGTTAAGATGGGCTCCGATGGCATCCTCGGGCGCCGCAATCAAGAAAAACAGGTTGACCGGTTTTCTATCCATAGACTCGAAGTCAACGCCTTCGGTTTTTCTGCCAAATGCGATAACCACACCCCTGACCGATTTGGTTTTGGCGTGGGGAAACGCGACATTGTAGCCGACTCCGGTGGTAACGAGTTTTTCACGTTCCAGCACCGATTTGAGCAACTCCTCTTTATTTTTAACTAAATCGGAATTTCCCGCCAATTCGACCAGTTCCTTGATGATTTCTTCTTTATTATTCCCTTTTAGGTCGAATGATATCAATTTATCGTCAATAAATCGGGATAGCTTTATCATTTTTCCTCCTTAATACTTCTGAGCCTCATCTATAAGCATTACCGGAATATCGCCATCCTCGACTCTGTATAGCAGGCGACAAGCCGGGCAAAGCAGAACATTTTTAACTTCGTCATACTCGAGGTCCCCTTTACACTTGGGACAGGCGAGAATTTCAATCAACTTAGGATTAAGCATTTGGTTTACTCACTTTCATTCATTATATACGCCAATAACGCGGTATTTCTCAAGTCTTTTATTGCAAAGTTCTTCGGGAGAAAGCATTTTTAACTCATTTAGGGCTTGAATCAGCTCCCCCTTGATAATACGAGCGGTTCCTTCGTAGTCCATATGAGCCCCGCCCGGGGGTTCAGGCACAACCTTATCGATTATTTCAAACGCGGCGTTGTCGCTGGCGGTCAGTTTTAAGGCCTCCGCGGCCTGACGGCGGCGGGCCTCCAGTTTGGCTGGGTCGGCCCCTGCCTCCGCTTTCCAGAGAATGGCGGCGCAACCTTCAGGGGAAATTACCGTGTACCATGAATTTTCGAGCATATACACCCTATCGCCCACACCGATACCGAGCGCGCCGCCGGAGGCTCCCTCGCCGATAATAAAACAAATAATCGGGACCTCAATCGCGGCCATCTCCATGATATTTCTGGCAATCGCCTCCGCTTGCCCCCTCTCTTCGGCGCCTACTCCCGGGTAGGCCCCCGGCGTATCGATAAAGATAACTATCGGTAAACCGAATTTTTCGGCGACTTTCATTAAACGAAGAGCTTTGCGATAGCCCTCCGGATGACACATACCAAAATTACGATATTGGCGTTGCTTGGTATCGCGCCCTTTTTGTTGACCAATCACCATTACCCGGTGCTCATCAAGTTTGGCAAATCCGCCAATCATGGCTTTATCGTCGGCAAATCGGCGGTCGCCATGCAATTCGAAGAAATCGGTGAAGGCCAATTGAATAATATCCAGGCTATACGGCCTTAGAGGATGGCGGGCCAATTGCACCCTTTGCCAACGAGTCAGTTTAGAATAGACCTCGGCGCGGAGCCGGTTTCTTCGTCGTTCCAGAAGTTCGATTTCTTTTGAGAGTTCCAGATTCTCGGCTGAAGCCAGATCGCGCATCTCCTTTATTTTGCGGTCCAACTCGAGAATCGGGCGCTCAAAGTCGAGATAATCCTGTTCCTTCATTTTTTCTCGGCCCTCCCCGCTTTAAGATTTCGGGTCACAACGATGGCTGTAAATATAATGAAAGCCGTCTGTAAGACAAATAAAATATTACGATTACCTCCGGCAATCGCAAAAGCCGCCAGGGCAAATTGGAAACTGACAAGATAGAAAAGCCAAACCGTAACGCGTTCGGGAATACCTAAATCTAATAGGAGATGGAATATGTGGCGTCTGTCGGCGATATATATTTTCTTTCCCGACAAAAGCCTTCTGGAAAATGTGCTTACAATTTCGATAATCGGCACTCCCAGCGCCAATATCGGAACGAACATAACGATAGTGGCGAAACTTTTCGGCCAGAATAGCGATATAGCCGCGAACATATACCCTAAAAACAGGGAACCGGAATCACCCATAAAAATTGAGGCCGGAAAATAATTGTATTTAAGAAACGCCAAAGAGGTCCCGATTACACCGGCGGCCAGAAGCGAAGGCAGCGGCAAATCGAGAATAATGCTCAATACCAGAAAGCTGGCCGCGACTATCGCGCTTACTCCAGCCGCCAAACCGTCAAGACCATCAATAAGGTTAATGGTATTGGTTATTGCCACCAGCCAGATAA
>JAAYTW010000216.1 GCA_012517955.1 Candidatus Zixiibacteriota bacterium
CGAAAGGAAGCTTATGTTTCCTGGCGTGGTTCGATATCAATTTGAAGCGAAGCTTCTCTTTACCAATATGAAACGGCGATGCCGATATATTTACCAATAAAGTGGCTTTCTGATTAGCCAGAATCTCAATAGGATCCTGATTATAAAACCGGCGCGGCCATAACTCAGGATCGTTCCAGGCATCCTCACATATAGATATCCCAAGCGTTTCGTCTTTAAATTCGACAACCTTGATTTGCCGGGCTTGATCGAAATAACGAGCTTCATCAAAAACATCGTATGTCGGCAAAAGCGATTTCTGCTGAATCTGCAGGATTTTTCCATTTCTAATCAAAAAGGCGGCGTTATACAGCCCGCGGCCGCATTCTATATTAGTTTTGGCCGGAGCCCCGAACAAAATCCCCATTTTCGGATATTCCTTAGAAATCGCTTTAATATCTGATATCGCCTGTTCTACTTTCTTTATAAAAGACGCGCGATTTAATAAATCCCGCGGCGGATAACCAGTCAAAAATAATTCCGAAAAAATCGCCAAGTCCGCTTTTTCCGCCGATGCCGTCTTCAAAGTATGTTTTATTATTGCGAGATTGCCGCTGATATCACCGATTATTGGATTTAGCTGGGCTATTGTTATTCTCATAACGCTTTTTATAAGCTTCAACCGGCATATTGTCAAGCTAATCCATATCGCCTGGCAGTTGTGTCGGATTTTGGGCCTAACGAAATCAATAATTCCATGAAATTATTATTATCATAATACAGACTTTTTTCATATTCATGAACTTGATAGCATTTAACAAGGCTGGAGAACAAATTAAATTTGTGAAATATTTCACTCACATCACAAATTTCTATTAAATCATCCGGCCCTACCGCGGCCGCTGAATTATTACATAACCCATTATTCAACAATAAGATATAGCGTTTTCCATCATCGCCAGCAAATATATTTTTAATAATTCATTGACTATTAACGTAACACATTTATATTATAATTCGTATAAATGATTAACACGAAGATGGCGGGAAATATGCTCTACCTTTTCAGCACAAAAAATCACGAAAAATACCGGTCATATAGACCGATAGAGCCCACGCCCGCTGTCTTTTAGGAGAATATCAATGAATCGTTTTGAAATGCGAGTCGATCCCTTGACCCATGAGATATATTATGATGTCTCTTTGCAGGGTCGGGCCCTCCTGTTTGATCCGCTTCTAAACAAGGATCGCGCTTTTCCTCATGATGAGCGTAGAGACTTTAACTTGATTGGCCTGCTTCCGGATACCATCGGGACTCTTGAAGACCAGGTAATCAGAAATTACGAAAGCTATCTTTCAAAACCTAACGATCTCGAAAAATATGTATTCTTGCTGTCTCTTCTTGATAGAAATGAAACCATTTTTTACGCCCTTCTAACACAACATACCGAAGAAATGCTGCCGATTGTTTACACTCCCACCGTCGGTTTGGCCTGTTTGAAACTGTCGCATATAATCAGACGCTATCGCGGAATCTATATTACGCCCCAGAACGTCAACGATATCGAACAAATTCTCATGAATGTCGGGCTTCCTAATATTTCCTTAATTGTCGTTACCGATGGCGAACGAATTTTGGGATTCGGAGATCTTGGCGCCGACGGTATGGGAATTCCTGTGGGGAAGTTGGCGCTTTATGTGGCGGGGGCGGGTATTCATCCAGCCTCCACTTTACCTGTCTGTATCGATGTTGGCACCAATAACGAAAGGCTGTTAAATGATCCCCTATACGTCGGTGTCCGTTCGCCTCGTTTGACGGGACAAGCCTATTATGATGTCATCGAACGATTCGTACAGGGTATCCGTCGGGTGTTTCCGCGCGCCTTGTTGCAATGGGAAGATTTCGGTAAGGGCAACGCTTTCACTTTACTGAAAAATTATCAGAATCGTATTTTAAGCTTCAATGATGACATTCAGGGAACCGGCTCAATCGCCACCGCCGCTTTGGCTACAGCCCTAAAGATTAAAAAAGGACCCTTGGCCAAAGAAAGAATCGCCATTTATGGCTTCGGTCAAGCCGGTTCAGGGATTGCTAACTCAATTGTAACCCTGCTTCAAAAACAGGAAGGTATCAGCCTCGAAGAAGCCCGTAGAAGAATTTACGCTGTTGATATTAACGGCTTAATGATTGAAGGAGACAAGGCCGAGGAATATCAAAAGAATTTTCTGCAGCCCAAATCGTCAATCACTGATTGGCCGATTGATAAAACCAGGCCGCCTCAACTGGAAGATGTCGTCAAGCACGCTAAAATCACAATCCTTATTGGCGTTTCCGCGCAACCAGGGATTTTCACCGATAAAATACTTCGTCATTTAGCCGCCAACACCGACCGGCCTATTGTTTTCGCCCTTTCTAATCCGACTTCTAAATGCGAAACAACCCCTCAAGCAGTCATGTCCGCCACCGAAGGCAAAGCTTTGATGGCTACCGGCAGCCCCTTTGCTCCCGTTGCAGGACCAAACGGCAGAAACATCCATATATCGCAATGCAATAATATGTATGTATTCCCCGGCGTCGGCCTGGGCGCGATTGTCTGTCAAGCTACCAAGGTTACCTCCGCTATGTTCTACGCTGCCAGCCAGGCGGTTTCCGAATCGGTAACCGAAGACCAGAGGGCCGAAGGATATTTGTTGCCTCAATTGGCGGATATTCGCAACGTATCGTTTAAGGTTGCGGTTGAGGTTGCCAAACAGGCTCGTCAAGAAGGAATCGGCATGAATGTCCCCGACGAGAGATTAACTGAACTGATTAAAAAAGCGATGTGGATACCGCATTATTATCCCTATCGCTACAACAATAAATTATAACACATGATAGTGACAGTTACAATAATAGCCGCCGCATCCCTGATATCATGGTTGACACAATGCGGAACCGGGAGTCCGTTAACGATTTCTGTAAGCCCGGAAATTGCGCCGGCTATCCTTGACATTGAGAATAAAAACAGGTATTATCGTTTTCACGAAAATAAATGAGGAGGCTTTAAGATAGCTCGGCGCCGACCAATACAGGTTGAGTTTATGGTCTCATGAATTACCTTGAGAATCAACTCGAAAGATTGTTTAGCGACATTTGGCGCTCGTGAACACTAAAGCCGATGAAATTGGAGGAAAAAAACATGAGTAGCAAATCGTTTAACCCCTTCGAAATGGCCCAGGCCCAGTTCGATAAGGCTGCCGATATCCTGGACCTCGACCAGCCGACTCGCGACCTATTGAGAAACCCGATGCGCGAATATCATTTCAATATCCCGGTTCGCATGGATGACGGCAAAATGAAAATTTTCAGAGGATTCCGTATCCAACATAACGACGCCAGAGGCCCGGGTAAGGGCGGAATTCGATTCCACCCCCAAGAAACGGTCGACACAGTAAAAGCGCTCTCCATGTGGATGACCTGGAAATGTGCCGTCGTCGATATTCCTCTGGGCGGAAGCAAAGGCGGCGTAATTTGCGACCCGCACAATTTGAGCATGCGCGAACAAGAAGCTATTTGCCGCGGTTGGGTTAGACAGCTTTCAAAAGATATCGGGCCGTTAACCGACGTGCCGGCTCCCGATGTTATGACCAACGCCCAACATATGCTTTGGATGCTTGATGAATTGGAAACAATCTATCGGCAAAAGTTGCCAGGTTTTATCACCGGTAAACCGGTGGGCATGGGCGGCTCGCTTGGCCGCACTGAAGCTACCGGTTACGGCGTAGTGTATACCCTTCGCGAAGCCCTTAAAGAATTGAAGCTGCGCCCCGAAAACACAATCGCTTCCGTCCAGGGATTCGGCAATGTCGCTCAATATGCGATTAAATTATACACCCAACTCGGCGGCAAGGTGATTTGCGTTTCTTGTTGGGACCAAAACGACCAAACATCTTACACGTTCCGCAAAGATTCAGGTATCGATGTCGAGGCTTTGGCAGGGATTACCGATCGTTTCGGCGGAATCAATAAAGACAAAGCTAAAGCCATGGGATACGAAATCCTCCCCGGCGAGGCCTGGATTGAACAGGACGTCGATATCCTCATGCCGAACGCTATCGAAAATCAAATCACTGGCGCTAACGTCAACAAAATCGCCCGCCGCGTGAAAGTTATCGCCGAAGGCGCCAACGGTCCAACCACGCCTGAAGCCGACAAGGTCATCCAGGAACGCGGAATTTTCCTGATTCCCGATTTCCTCGCTAATGCCGGCGGTGTTACTTGCTCCTATTTCGAACAAGTTCAGAGCAACCAGAATTATTACTGGGAAAAAGAAGAAGTGCTCGGCAAGCTCGATGTGAAAATGACCTCCGCGTTTTTGGCGGTCAGCGAATTGGCCCGGAAACGCAAACTTTATATGCGTGATGCGGCCTATGTTATCGCGGTTAGCCGCGTGGCGCAAGCCTGCCGCGATCGGGGTTGGGTATAGAGGACCTTAATCGGCGGTGATTTTAAACTTCTCCGCTTTCTGTGAACCTGATAGTCCCCCTGTCACGAATCCTCGACAGGGGGATTTTTTATTTATCGCATTATTTATATCCCCCGTAGGGACACGATATATCGTGCCCGCCATTTCGTAGGGACGCTATTTATGGCGTCCGAATCATATCCATTGTATTTATCCCGAACAATCTCCGCGTAGGGGTTTGGCATGCCAAACCCCGAAATACGCCAGATATTATAAATCACTTTTATCATTGCTATTTATCCCCATCATTGTATAATATGGTAAAGGATAAAAGAGGAACTGATTTGTAACCTACCCGCCGCGGGCGGGCTGTAGGTGGTAACTTTTGGCGTTCCGTCAGGTCGTAGGCCCGGCGACGGCCGGGGCGTGACCTGACAGAACGATAAATGGCGCGAGGCTTATATGAAGGAACTCCTGCAGGAGATGGAACAGCAGGCGAAGGCGCTGAACCTGTCGAGGAGCGAAGCATGAAATTGCGCCGTATTGAGATCGAAAACTTCCGCGCATTCGCGTCTCCGCTTGAAATCGAGATTGATGATTTTACGGCTTTCATTGGCCGGAATGATGTTGGAAAATCTTCTATTTTGGCCGCACTGACCATCTTTCTTGAAGGCGATGGCGTAAAGATTGACCAGTGCGATGGGTCGCTTCATGGAGATCGTTCAAAAGTACGCATTACCTGCGAGTTCGACGATTTGCCTGAAAAGATCGTACTCGACGACGCATATGAAACAAATCTTAGAGATGAGCATCTGCTTCGTTCAAATGGGCGTCTTCGCATCACAAAACTTTACGATTGCAGCAAGTCTAAAATCAGCCCTGTGATATTTATCAACGCAGAAAACCATCCTGTTGACGAAAGCAGTAAGTCTTTACTTCCGTTGACAATTCAGGAGTTGAGAAGAGAGGCCGAAAAGCGGCAAGTGACTCTTGAGACGGGGGAAGGAACTATCAAGGCAAGAATTAGGCGTGCCATCGTTGAGCGATCACACGCTTACCAGTTTCGCCCCATCGATATTCCAGTAGATAAGAATGAAACAAGAACACTCTGGGAACAAATCCTCAAATACCTTCCATTGTGCGCTTTGTTTGTTTCCGACCGGTCAAGTTCCGACCAGGATCCGGAAGCACAAAGCCCAATGGGGGTTGCTGTCGAGCAAGCATTAGTAGAGATTGAAGATCAGCTCGGTGAACTGGCTGCCCACGTAGAAACACGAGTCAAAGAAGTTGCGGATAGAACTTTGACAAAACTTAGGGAAATGAATGCTGAACTAGCGGCGGAACTTAAACCGCAACTCAAGGAAAAAAGCATCAAGTGGAAAAGTCTCTTTAAATACACACTTACCAGCGATCTGGAAGTTCCGATGGATAAACGCGGTTCCGGTGTCCGCCGACTGGTTTTGCTGAATTTTTTCAGGGCGGAAGCCGAACGGAAAGCTTCTGTCGATGGGCACCGCTCCATCATTTACGCCATCGAGGAACCGGAAGCATCGCAACATCCCGATCATCAGCGCATGTTGATGCGTGCCTTGCTGGAAATTTCGGAGAACACTGGTCAGGTGCTTGTCTCCACCCATGCCCCTGGCTTGGCTGGTGAAGTCCCTGTTGATAGCCTTCGGCTCATTGACATGGATGCCAGCAAACGCCGCTTTATCAGGAGTGCTGATATAGAAGATCCGTCATCATTTTATAGAGACATAGCTGAAAAGCTCGGTATGTTGCCGGATAATCTGGTCCGTGTTCTGATATGCGTTGAAGGCGCAAACGACATTCGTTTTCTTCGGCACATCAGCCATACACTCCATGAGTCTGATCGGTCCATCCCGGACCTAAGTTTGAATCCCAGCTTCGCCATGATCCCAATGCATGGTGGGAACCTACGGGATGTAGTGAACTTACATCTTTTCAAGAATTTCCGAAAGCCAGAGTTCCATATCTACGACAGGGACGATAACAATACCTACCAAGAGCAAGCAAAAGAAGTAAATCAACGAGGGGATGGCTCAAAGGCAGTACAAACATCCAAGAGAACAATGGAAAACTATATCCACCCTGCCGCAGTCGTTCGGATAGCTGGGTATAACATTGAAATCACCGATGACAATGATGTCGTCATGTGTCTGTGTGGAATCCTCGGGAAGAAGAAGTCCGAGGTGAAAGCCCTTTTGAGCGATGAGGTTGCCCCCGCAATGACAGTGGAAGAAATCGATGAACGTGATCCCAACCGTGAAATACGGGGTTGGCTCCAAGAGATTGGTTCTATGGCGAGAGGTAGCGAACGAAAGGGGTTTAAATCATGAAAGAAGGTTTTATCACCTGCCCGCAATGCGGATATGAATTTGAACTATCAGATGCTCTTACCGGAAAGATACGGGAACACCTGAAGGCTGAACTTCAGCAGGAGATTTCGCTCCGCGAATTGGACCTGAAGAAAAAAACCGAAGCTCTTAAAGAAAAGGAAAATGAAATTACTAAGACCAAGGAGGAACTGGAGGAACGCATTCAAACCGGTATAAAAGATCGTCTGAAAGATATCGAAGAAAAAACGGCTAAAAAGGTGGAAGGGAAATATGCCGATCAGGTGAAAGAACAGCAAGAAATTATTGAACAGCAAGAAAAGTCTATAAAGGAATTTCGCCAGAAAGAAATAGAGCTACGAAGAAAACAGAGAGAGCTGGAAGAAGCGAAGCAAGAGGCGGAACTGGCAATTGCTCGAAAATTGGATGAGGAACGTGCCAAGATTCAAGAAGCGGCAGCAAAAAAGGCAGCCGAAGAACATCGTCTAAAGGATTTAGAGAAAGACAAGATTATCAATGACCTGAAGGCCTCCCTGGAAGACATGAAGCGCAAGGCTGAACAGGGGTCCATGGAAACGCAGGGAGAAGTGCTGGAACAGGATTTAGAAGTGCAATTGAGGGCTTTCTTTCCACATGATGATATACGGCCTGTTCCTAAGGGGGTTCCCGGAGCTGATATCATTCAGTGCGTGCGAACGCCATTCGGCCATGATTGCGGTACCCTCCTATGGGAGACTAAGAACACAAAAAACTGGAGCGCAAATTGGATTCAAAAACTCAAGGATAACATGATCACAACCCGGGCAACACTTGCCATTTTGGTTTCTGTTGCTTTGCCTGAGAACATTGAGCGTTTCGGGCAAATGGACGGCATTTGGGTAAGCGATCCGCTATGCGCACTTCCGCTCGCTGCTGTCTTGCGGGAACAGTTGATTGCATTGAGCCGGGAAAGGGCACTTTCGATAGGAAAAAACGAAAAAATGGAAGCGCTTTATCAATACCTTTCTGGCAATGAATTCAAACAGAAAATCGAGGGGATTGTAGAAGCCTTCACATCAATGCAGGAGCAGCTTAACCAGGAGCGCCGTGCAATGGAAAAGCACTGGAATCAAAGAGAAAAACAGATTCAGCGTGTCATTAAGAATACAGCGGGTCTGTATGGAGATATGCAAGGCATAATCGGCGGTCAGATACCTAAAATTGCTGCGCTGGAATTGGATGATTTTACTGTAAGACAATTGCCTCCAGGCTATACTCAAGAAGAATCAGAGAATGGATAATAAGCATGTTGATAGGCCTTCTATTTATCACAGAAAGTAGGTCCGAACTCCTGAGTTCGGACAACTTCGTTAGTCGGAACCACGGGGGTTCCGACCTACCTGACTTATAAATATACTCGCACCATAGATTATTCGATTTTATTAAATAATAATCGCCTCCCATACCGGCCTCCCCCCAACTTGCATCCCTCCCCTAAACTATGGGAATCTCCCCATAAATCGCCGTTAAAAAATCGCTGTTTCAAGCCCCCAAAATCGCCGCTTTCCGCTACCGGTGAAACACGCAATGCCATAGGTGTTATTAGCTTGCCCGCCCGATGTTTCATGTGCAGCCGCTGACCAAATCCGAAGGCATGTCCTTTGTTGAGTAATA